>DAHVXO010000120.1 GCA_027356675.1 Symbiobacteriaceae bacterium
TGGGAGAGCAGTTCCGGCCCCACGCTGCCCGACCAAAAGGCCGACCAGCCCCGGCGGGCGTGTGTCGCCATTACCGACAGATCCGCGTCCAAATCGCGCAGCGCCACCAGGATCGCGCCCGCCGGGTCACCCCGCTCGACCCGGCACGAGACGGCCAAACCGGTCTCCCGCAACCCTTCGGCCAGACCCTGGAGGTACTCGGCGCAGTCCCGCTCCTGCAGGTCGAGCCACGCTGCGGTTGCTGTGGGAAAGAAGCGCCCGGCCGCCCGGCCAGCCCCGTCCAGATCGGCCCGGCGCGGCACCACCGCCACCAGCTGGATCGTGGCGCCGAACACTCGCGCCATGTCCGCAGCGATCGGAAGCGAGTCCTCGTGGTTGCTCGCCCCGTCCAGGGGCACCAAGATTCGGCGGCACTCGAAGGGCTGCACCCCCGCATCGGGCCGGATAATACAGACCGGCACCGCCCCGCTGCCCACGACCTGCTGGGCGATGTTGCCGTAGACGAAATCACGCATGCCGCCCGACCCATGGGTTGAGATGACGATCAGGTCTGTCCCAAATTCCGTGGCGTGGCGCGTAATCGACTGGGCAACGTCCGCCTCGGGCACGTCGTGGACGTGCCAGTCCGCCTTGATACCCTCGTGCTTCAGCCGGTCGGCGATGCGGACCAGGTACTCTTCAGCCTGCCTGACCTCCGCCAGGTGCGGCTCGCCGTGGACCCGCTGGGGGGCGTTGCGCTCCAGCACATGGAAGAGCGTGATGGCTGAGCCCATCGGTATGGCGAGCGAGCGAGCCTGCTCCAGCGCAGCCTCCGCCAGTTTGGAGCCGTCCAGGGGAACCAGCAGATGCTTGAACATAGACTCAGCCTCCCCGGAAGGTCTGGTAAAGAAGGTATATGTTCAAGAAGATGATCAGAGCAGCCACACCCGAGGCGATCACGGTGGTGAATCGGGCGTTGGCCAGGGTCCCCATGAGGTCTTTGCGGCGGGTGAACATGATGAGCGGCACGATCGCAAAGGGCAGACCAAAGCTTAGCACCACCTGGCTCATAACGAGCGTGCGGGTGGGCTCCAGCCCCATCAAGATCACGATGAACGATGGCGCCATGGTGACCCCGCGCCGGACCCAGAGCGGGATCTGCCGGTGCATGAATCCCTGCATGATAACCTGGCCGGACATCGTCCCCACCAGCGTTGAGGACAGGCCGGACGCCAGGAGTGAGATCGCAAAGACCGAAGCGGACGCCTTACCCAGCAGCGGTTCCAGGGTCCGATGCGCCTGCTCGATGGTCCCGACCCCGGTCAGCCCCTGCCGATTGAAAGTCGCTGCCGCCATGATCAGCATGGCCCCGTTCACAAGCCCGGCCACGCCAAGGGCGATGACCACATCGATCAACTCGTAGTGGTAGAGCCGCTTGAGGAGTTCGGGCCGCCGGGTGACCACCCGCCCCTGGGTCAGGCTGGAGTGGAGAAAGACCACGTGGGGCATCACCGTGGCGCCCAGGATGCCTGCAGCCAGCAGTACGGTCTCTGTGCCGTGAAGGATCGGGACAGTAGCGTGGTACGCCACCTGGCCCCAATCAGGCACGTCCATGATGGTCTCCGCGATGTAAGAGAATGCAACCACGCCCACCAGGGCTGCGATCAGCGCCTCCACCGGGCGGAAACCATAGCGTTCCAGGGCCAGGGCCGCAAAGGTCACCAGGGCGGTGAGCACCGCTCCCCAGATCAGCGGAATATGAAACAGCAAGTTGAAGCCCAGCGCCGCACCGAGGAACTCGGCCAGGTCCGTCGCCATGGCGACCAGTTCCATCAGCACCCACATCGCCGTGACGACGGGGGGCGAGAAGTGGTCCCGGCACATCTCGGCGAGGTTGCGGCCGGTCGCAATGCCCAACTTGGCCGAAAGCGATTGAATCAACATCGCCATGAGGTTGCTGGCCACGATCACCCAGAGGAGCAGGTAGCCGTACTCGGACCCACCCTGAATGTTCGTCGCGAAGTTGCCAGGGTCGATGTAGGCGACCGCCGCGACGAATGCGGGACCCATGAACGGAAACAATCGTGCCAGGAGGGACTTTTTGCTCGTCCCCTGAAGCACGTCCATGGCATCGTTCACGGTCTTCTCATCGGCAGGGCGGACTTTGGTGTCCACGTTGGTCTCCCTCCGGACACGGAACCGACTCTGCCCTTAGTGTGATCGTGAATTACGAAATTTGTTAAGCATGCCAGCGGTAACGACCGTGTAACAGGCTAGGACAGGGGTTGCGCGCGTCTTTACAGGATGTTAGATTTCCTCGCCCGGTCGAACGTAAGTGCCGCTCTTGCCGCCAGTCTTCTGCACAAGACGGACGGCGCCGATCACCATGCCCTTATCGGCGGCCTTTGCCATGTCATAGATGGTGAGGGCTGCAATGCTACACGCCGTAAGCGCCTCCATCTCGACACCGGTCTTGCCCACCGTGGCGACCCGGGCCTCGATCAGCACCCGGCTCCCGGCCTCATCGAACCGAAAGTCCACGCTGGCGCTGGTGACGGGCAGGGGATGACAGAGCGGGATCAACTCGCCGGTCCGCTTCGCCGCCATGATGCCAGCCACCCGGGCCACACCGATGACGTCGCCCTTGGGCACTCCGCCAAACTGGATCAGCGCCAGGGTCGCAGGCTGCATGCGCACCTCTGCCCGGGCGATGGCAACACGCTCGGTCTCGGGCTTGGCGCCCACGTCGACCATGCGCGCCCGACCCTGCTCATCGAGATGGGTTAGTTCGGACACAAGGAAACACCTCTCTCTGCCCACCGAGATCCTACCCGCCGATGCCGTTCATCACCCGCAGGGTGTAATCGGAGTCCTTATCGTCGAAGTTGTGCTCACGCGGCTTCTTGAGGATGGCGTCACCCATGAGGCCCAGCAGATCCTGGAGCGAGGCCGCCGGGTTGCGCAGCACAGGCTTGAGGTCCACCTCGTGGACGTGGCCCAGGCACGGGTTGATCTTCCCGTCGGCCGAAAGCCGGATCCGGTTACAGTCACCGCAGAAACATTCCGTCACGGCCGAGATAAAGCCCACAGTGCCTTTTGCCCCGGGAATCTGCCAGTACTTGGCCGGACCGTTGCCCCGCACGCCTTCGCGCAGGGGGGCGAAATCCTCAAACACGGCAATGAGCCGCTCTCGCATCTCGGCGGCAGGGACAAGGTTCTCCCACGTGAAATCGTACGCCTCCGAGAAGGGCATGACCTCGATATACCGGACGTGGATGGCCCGGTCGATCGACAGTCGGGCCATATCGATGATCTCGTCATCGTTCCAGCCTCGGATGACCACCATGTTTAGCTTGACGGGCTCCATCCCCAGGTCCAGGGCGGCGTCGACTGCCTCCAAAATCGGGCCGGGATCGCCGTAGAGCCGGGCCATTTTCTTGAAGCGGTCGGGCCGCAATGTATCCAGGGAGAAGTTGACCCGGTCGAGGCCCGCTGCCTTCAGGTCCCGCGCCATGGGCGCGAAGAGCAGCCCGTTGGTGGAAAGCGAAACATCCTGGATGCCCATGGGCTTCAGCTTCGCGATGAAATCCACCAGGCCGGCCCGGACCAGCGGCTCGCCGCCGGTAATCCGGATGCGGTCGATGCACAGGGCGATCCCCGCCTCTACGACCTTCAGCAGTTCGTCCCACGAGAGATACTCGTCGCGCGGCCGCAACTGAACGCCTTCCAGCGGCATGCAGTAGACGCACCGGAAGTTGCACCGGTCGGTGACCGACACCCGCATGTAGTTGATATTACGGCCCCACTGGTCGATCACGGACATCACTCCTGGTTGTTCAGCTAGGACTTGGGACCGCTCACCCGTCGGATGCGCCCGGCGTCCCGGGCATCGTAGCCGCCCAGGTCCTCCACCGCACGCTGAAACGCTTGGTGGTTAATCAGGCGCAGCACCGCCTGGATCCCGGGATGCTCCTCCAGCTCCGCCGGCATGCAGAGCTCGTACTCTTCCCAGGTGACCTTGACGAAATCGAGCCCCAACGCCTTGGCGGCGGAGAGGATCCCCAGACCCGTATCGGCGGACCCGCTCTTGATGGCCGCTGCCACGTTCAGGTGGGTGAACTCTTCCCGGATATAACCCTGCACCTGCGTGGAATCGATCCCCTCTTGCTTGAGGTGATAGTCCAGCAGAAGCCGGGTCCCCGCCCCCCGCTGCCGGTTGACATAAGTCACGTCCGACCGGGCGAGGTCCTTGAAAGACCGGATGCCCTTGGGGTTGCCCGGCGGCACCAGGAAGCCTTGCTCCCGGCGGGCCAGTAGGACCAGTAGAGCGGAGCGCCCGAGGTAGCGCTGGAGATAGGGAATGTTGTACTCCCCGGTAGCCTCATCCAGCAAGTGGACACCCGCCATGTGCGCCTCGCCCCGCATGAGGGCGAGCAGTCCGCCCAGGGAGCCCACATGAGCACTGGAGAGGTGAAACCGGGAACCAGTCCGGCGCAGGAAGGAGGCCATCAGGTCGAGGGCGGTGTCGTGGGAACCTACGGCGACAACGGTTTCCTGAATTTCCGACAGGGACCGGAGCAGTTCGACGGGGACCTCCTGGCCCTCGCCGATCCCCTCCCGCCCGGGAGGCACCACCAGCATCCCGTCCGCCCGGACCAGGGAGGAGATGACCCCGGCACCCCGCCCCATGGGCGTCGCCACGAGCTTCTCCCCCACCCGGCCCAGCTTGACCCGCACGTAGTCGGCCACACCCATGGGCGACGTAAACCGGCGGGCCAGTCTGGCCATGACCGTGTGGCGGTCCGGGACTGGAAGCCCCAGGGCCCGATAGATCAAGGGCCGCACGAATAGCTCGCTGGTCAGCCAGGTACTGACCGGAAACCCAGGGAGCCCGATGAAGGGTTTACCGGCGATGATCCCCGCCATGACCGGCTTGCCGGGCTTAATGGCGACGCCGTGCACCAGTACCTCGCCGACCTCACCCAATACGTGGACCGTGAAATCCTCACTCCCAGCGCTGGAGCCGGCGTTGACGATAACCAGGTCAGAGGCCGCGACCGCCTCCAGAACCGTAGACTTAATGGTCTGATAGTCATCTATGACGATTTCCCGGCGGATGGGGATGCCCCCCCACTCGGCTACCTGGCCGAGCACCACCCGGGAGTTGAACTCAAGGATCTCGCCGGGGGCCGGGTCGGGCTTCGGCTGGACCAGCTCGGTCCCAGTGGGAATGAACGTGACCACCGGGCGCCGAACAACATCCACCGCCAACACGCCCGCTGCCAGCAGAGAGCCGAGGTCCTGGGGCCGGAGCGTCTGCCCCTCGGGCAGGAGGATCTCGGTCGCGACCACATCTTCGCCGATGGACCGGACGTGCTGCCACGGGGCCGCCGGAGCCAGGATCTCCACCTTGGTTCCCACCTGGTGCCCCTCGTCCAGCAGGTTGACGTCCTCCACCATGATGATGGCGTCGCAGCCGGGAGGCACCGGGTCGCCCGTATCAACCCAGAAGGCCTGGGTGCCAAATGCGAGGGTGATCGGGTTGGACTCGTTGGCGCTGAACGTATCCGCCGCCTTCACGGCCACGCCGTCGACGGCGGACCCGTGGTAGTGCGGCGAGGAGATCTGTGCGATAACCGGCCGGGCCGTGATGCGGCCCAGCGCCTGGTCGACGGCAATCGTCTCAGTACGGGGGCCCCAGCCTGCAGCGTCCAGTGCGGCGGTGAGGCGCTGGAGCGCCTCTGCGACGGAGACGGCTTCAAGGTAGATCTTGCGGGTCATACCAACAACTCCACTTCCACCCACTCGCCGGTCAGGACCCCTTCCTTGGGGGAAGGAATCGTGACCAGACCATCGGCCTTGACGAGGGTGCTGATCAGTCCACTCTTACCGTGGACAGGCTCGGCCCAGACCTCGCCGTTCTCACGGCGGAGGCGGACCCGCACGCAGTCCGTGCGGCCGACGGCCGAGGCGACGTTCTTGGTCATGCGGGCCTGGACGGCGGGGCGGAACTCCGGCTCGGCAGGCAAGCCCTGCAGCTGCCGGAGCAGGGGAGTGACAAAGAGTCCGTAAACGACCTGGGCGCTGACCGGGTGTCCCGGCAGCCCGGCGACGGGCTTGCCGCCCGCCACGGCTAGAATTGTGGGCTTGCCGGGTTTCAGCTTGACCCCGTGCACCAGGATACCGGGGGCGCCCAGCCGAGCAATGAGGGTTGATGTCAGGTCCCGAGTGCCCACGCTGGAGCCGCCCGAGATCAGAACCACGTCGTAGTCGGCCACGGCGACCGCAAGCTTGGCGCCGATTTCCTGCTCCTGGTCGGCCGCCAACCCCAGGTAGGTGGG
>DAHVXO010000126.1 GCA_027356675.1 Symbiobacteriaceae bacterium
CGGGCAGGCCCAGCTCATCGCAAAGGTCCTTGAGCCATGGCTTGGTCGTCACGAAGGAATCCGGGCCATGTTCGATGACCATGCCGTTGATCACGTCGGTCTGGGTCTTGCGACCCAGCCGGTCGTCCCGCTCCACCACGATGATCTCCGGCGACAGCCCCGCCGCACGGGCCCGCTTCCGCAGTTGATAGGCGGCGGTCAGGCCGGTCATGCCCCCGCCTGCGATGAGGATACGCTGGCTCATGTCGGATCACCCAAGGCATAGCGGCGAACCACGTTCGCCAAGGCCTCCACCAACAGCGGGTGGTCGTTAAGCATGCCCATCCGCTCGAAGTGCACACCCAGCCCCGCCGCCACCTGCTTCATCTCGATGTCCAGGTCGTAGAGGACCTCCAAGTGGTCGGCCACAAACCCCACCGAGCAGACCAGCACGGATTGCTCCCCCGCGGCGGCCAGTTCGGCGACCTTGTCACGGATATCCGGCCCGAGCCAGGGTTCCGGCGTGCGACCGGCGCTTTGGTAGGCGAACTGCACGTTCTGCAAGCCCACCTCAGCCGCCACGGCGGCCCCTATCTCCCGCAAGTGCGTCGGGTATGGGTCATTCCAGGTCAGGATCTTCTCAGGCAGGCTGTGACAGGTGAAGACGACCGGTAGGGTCGCCCGGTCGACCCCAGGGAACTTGGCCAGCGCCTCGTTCACCATTTCCACCAACGCCTGAATGAATCCCGACTCCAAATGCCAGTTGAACACCTGTCGGATCGCAAATGGCTCTGGCAGTTCCGATAGGGCCTTCTCGACCTGCTCAAAGTACGAACCCGAGCTCATGCGCGACCCCTGCGGCGCCATGACCAGTGCGACCGCCTCGCGAATCCCGTCAGCCGCCATCTGCTTGACAACGTCGGAAATCCAGGGGTACCAGTGCTTGTTGGCCACATAGATGCGATACTCCACGTCGTCGCATCCGCAGTTGAGGAAACTACTGATGCCAGCGGCCTGGCGCTGCGTAATCTCGTTCAGATTGGACCGCCCGCCGATGGCCTCATAGCGCGCCGTCAATTCGGCCAGTTGGTCGGCCGAAGGCACCCGCCCCCGACGAATGTTGGTGTAGTAAGGGAGAATCTCCTCGGGTGTATTGGGCGTGCCATAAGCCATGATAAGCACACCGATGACCGGCTTAACCAAGTACAGACCCCTCCTCCGGACGATACTCATGCACGATCTGCGCCACCCGCTGCAGCGTGGCGACATCGGTCATTGGCAGCACGCCGTGACCCAGGTTGAAGATGTGCCCCGGCCGCCCACCGACCCGCCGCAGGATCTCCTTGACCTTGGCCTCCAGCACCGCGGGCGGCGCGAAGAGCGCCACGGGGTCCAGGTTCCCCTGCACGCCATGATCGGGCCCGATTCGTTCCCAGGCCTGGTCGATCTGTTCCTTCCAGTCTACGCCTATCACATCACCACCGATGGCGGCCATGGAGGGCAGCAAATGCCCGGTGTGCACGCCAAAGTGGATCAACGGTGCGCCGGCCGCCTTGACGGCAGCGACGATACGATACATATAGGGCTTTACGTACTGCTCATAGTCGGACAGGTTCAGGTTACCCACCCAGCTATCGAACACCTGCACCGCCTGGCAGCCGGCCTGGATCTGTTCGACCAGGTATTGTGCCACCATGGTGCTCAACTTCTCCATCAACACGCCCCAGATCTGAGGCTCAGCATACATCAACGATTTGACGACCCGGAAGTCCTTTGTTGGCTTCCCTTCCACCAGGTAGCTTGCGAGGGTGAACGGTCCACCGGCGAAACCAATCAGCGGCACGTCCAGCTCTCGCCCGAGAATGCGGATTGTCTCCAGCACGTGCGGCAGTGTCGCCGCCGTCTCCAAGGGGCGCAGCGCCGCCACGTCCTGCATGGACCGAATGGGATGCGCGATCACCGGACCAACATTCTCCCGGATTTCGAGCGAGACGCCCATCGCCTGAACCGGCACCATGATGTCCGAGAACAGGATGGCCGCGTCCGCATCGAGTTGCTTGACCGGCAGGATGGTGACCTCAGCGCAAACCTCCGGGTGCAGGCAAATCTCGAGCAGTGTGTACTTTTGCCGGATCTGACGGTATTCCGGCTGATAGCGTCCCGCCTGACGCATGAACCAGACAGGCGCTGCGTCCACCGGCTGGCGGCGGCAGGCCCGCAGAAGGCGGTCGTTCTTGACCATGATTGGCATTCACGGCTCCTTTCAGGGACTCCCAGCCTATTAAAACATCTCACTGTGATGAGGTCCAGACCCGTTGCGCTACACGCTAGTGTAACCTCTTGGTGCCAGCCGCGCATATAGGGCATGAGCAGGAGGTATGGTTCTTATGTGGTAATTATGAAGAGTGCGGATTGGGATGGGTGCACAGGAGGAATCAGGCATGCCGAAGGTGCTAGAAGGACGCGTAGCCATTATCACAGGGGCGAGCCGCGGCATCGGCAAGGCGCTCGCGCTCAGGTTGGCAGAGGAAGGGGCCGATATTGTCGTCGCGGCCAAGAGCGAGCACTCCCGCGAAAAGTTGCCGGGGAACATCTACGACACGGCCGATGAGGTGAGGGCGCGGGGTCGCCGGGCCCTCTCCGTGAAGGTGGATGTGCGTGAAGAAGCGGACGTCGCCAACATGGTCCAGCGCACCATGGAAGAGTTCGGCCGGATTGACATCCTGATTAATAACGCTGGCGCACTCTGGTGGAAGCCGGTCCTCGAGACACCCGCCAAGCGCTTCGACCTGGTCTTTGGCGTGAACGTCCGGGGCGCGTTCCTGTGCAGCTACCATGTTTTGCCGCAGATGAAGATGCAGCGCTGGGGCCACATCATCAACATGGCGCCCGGCATCTCTACACATGCCAGCCCGGGGATGGTCGCCTACATGATCAGCAAGATGGGGATGGCGCGGCTGGCGATCGGCATCGCCGAGGAGCACCGGGAGGACAACATCGCCGCCAACGCCCTCTGGCCCGTCACGCCTATCGAAACCGCCGCCGTCATCAACAACCACCTCGGCGACCGCACGGTCTGGCGGACGCCGGAGATCATGTGCGACGCCACCATGGCCATCCTGCGCCAGGAACCGTCGCAGTGTACGGGGCGCCAACTCACCGACGAGGAAATTCTTCGGGAGGCAGGCATTACCGACTTCGACCGCTACTGGTGCGAAGGGAAACCCCCCGAGAACCCATTATACATTGATGGCCGCGACGGCACAGCCTGGTAATCCATGGCGCCCTTCCCACAACGAGCGGGGAGGGCGCCTTTGTCTGTCTCACTAGAAAGCCGAAGCGTACGTAACCTCCAGGGCATGCACCTGACGTCGCCAGGTGGCGATGTCCTCTTTTGGCGCCGGCTTGGTGGTCTGCTCCAGAGCCAGCAAATGGCACAAGTGCGTGTGCCACCGGGCGTGACAGTACCGCACGGCCTCGTCGGCGATATCGCCGCCCTGGGCAACCACCTCCCGCAGCCAGGTGGTGGCGGCCACCGCGGTGACCGGGCTGTCCACACCCCAGCCGTGCTGGGCCAGGACGGCCTCGCCCAGGGCTGCGACCTTCGGATCGAGCCGGCTGAGCGAGGAACGCAGCTCCCCCTCTTGCCGCCGGGCGATCGCGTCCATCTGGCGGCTCTTGAAAGCCTCCAGCGCCTCATCGGTGTACAGCACGAAGATGACCTGCTTGAGCAGCGACCCCGCCTGCAAATGCTCCAATACGCCACCCACGATGGCTGAGGCCACATCGTCTGGTGGCAGACCGCCCTTCCCCCCGCCCAGTGCGGGAATCGCCAGGGTCCGCATGGACCGGGACTCGGCTTCCTGCATGATCCGCTGGGTGCAGGCACGTGCGTTCTGCGCGGTGGCAGACACGCGCCAGTCCGGCGTGATGGCGGCATGCAAGATGTACCGTACGCCACGGTCCGCCAGTAGCCCCGACCCGGTTGCGACCACTTCACCGGTCGTGAGCGGGACCAGCCGGCCAAACTGCGCCAAATCTCGCTCCAGGGCATCGCCGGCCGCTTGGGCGATGGCCTCGGAGACCCCGCCGTTATGGGAGAGCAGACAATCGTCCGAGCTGACGATGGCCTCGGCCCCCACCTCGCAGATATCGCCCTTGAGCACCGTGACTTCCGTGCGCTTTACGAAGTACGAGGCCACAATGCGCGGGTCACACCGCACCATGGGGGCGCGATCCAGGATGCGCTTGCTGGCCGTCTCCCAGAACTCACGGTACCCTGGCGTGGACGTGATGATGACCCGCCGCTCAAACTTGTGCTCGAGATCGCGCAGCAGCGGGCTGGGAACCTCGCCCCCGTACATGACCCACAGAACCTCGGAGGTACGGCCCTGGGTGAGGCCCTCCTCCAGCGCTGTCATGATGCTGGGGTCCGACCCGCTATGACCTAACACCAGGAGGTTGCGTTCGGCCACGCACTGGACCAGCCGCTGCTTCATGGCCATTTCCAGCGCTTTGGTCTCTTCCACCGTGTGCTTATGGTTAGTCAGCAGGTAATCACCGTGCACCTTATAGACGACCGGCGCGCCCCCCGCTGCCACCTTGCTCACCACTTCAGGATCAGCGGCCACCGCCACATCCAGACCAGCGAACAGCATGGCACGCTCCAATAGCGGGTCGAAGTTGGTCGTGAAGGTGGAGCGGAAGAACCCCCGGCTCACGAACCGGGCTACGGCCTCATGAAACGATGTAGGCTGCCGCCCCACGAAGAACTGCTCCAGGTACCGCTGCCGGCCTGCATTGTCGTCTGCGATCAGCTGCAGCGCATCGCTGTACCGGGTCGCCTCGTTTTGAAGCTTTCCCTCCTGGCGGAGCCAGCGTTCACGCTCCTCGGGGCCATTCGGCATTCGCTGGTTGGCTCGGAAGAACAAATGCTCAGCGATCTGGGTCACGACACTGTTAATACCTGGCAAGTCCTTCTTGGCCATCGGAATGCCAGCTTCCACTGACATGCCTGCGCCGACGAGCAGCGCAGCCGCGGGCCCGGGTCGCCCCAGGTGTTCGATGATTGTGCTCAGAGTCACCCGCATACGCGTCACCACCTCTGACCGGACCAAACATCTCTCTCGCTAGTTCTTCAAGTGACGAAGGGCATCCACCTGCCATAGGGCCGGGTTACCCTCCCATCGTCAGGAGAAGCTCCCAGCGCTCGGCGCCCACGGGCATCACCGAGAGTCGCGCCTGACGCACCAAGTCCCAGCCCGCGAACCGCTCGTCCGCCTTGATCTGCGCCAGGGTCACCGGGCGGGCCAGCGGGCGCTCTGGCGTCACATCAACCACAACGAAGCGGGGGTCGTCCTCCGTCGGGTCCGGGTACGGTTCCGAAACAACCCGCGCAATCCCGACAATCGCCCGCACATCCCCCGTGTGATAGATGAACGCCCAGTCGCCCGGCTGCATTGACCGCATGTGTTTAAGAGCCCCCGGATTGCGCACTCCGTTCCACGGTTCGCGCCCCGCCCGCTCCAAATCAGCATAACTAAATACCTCTGGTTCTGTCTTCATGAGCCAGTACTCCACGTTCGTTCCCCCCATAAATCGCCTCACGCATTTTCACTGTATACCACTGCCCGAATCTGGTCAAACGACGGGCGACAAGGCCTGGAGGGTCGTGAAAGCCCTTGCAAAACGCATGGATGCCGTGTAAACTAGATGGTGCATCGCAATGGTTTGCCGGCAAGTTCCCCGGGTTACAGGGTGATGTCTTCCGTGCAAGTGCCTGGCGAGCAAAAATGATGAGACAGGAGTACGAGAGACATGACCAAGACCCTGTACTTTGGAAACCTGCCGTGGGCTGCCACCAACGAGGACCTCACCAACGCTGTTACGCAGTATGCTGAGGTTATTTCCGCCCGCATCGCGACCGACCGTGAGACCGGTCGTAGCCGTGGGTTCGGCTTCGTTGAGGTCCCGGCCGACAAGGCTCAGGCTGTCATCGACGCCCTCAACGGCGCTGAGTGGGGCGGTCGCCCCCTGACCGTCAACGAGGCGAAGCCCCGTGAGCCCCGGTCGAACTTCGGTTCGCCCCGTCGGTTCTAATTCACGCAGGTAAACCCAGAGCGCTATCCGTCACAGGACAGCGCTCTGTTTTATTTTCGGTAACGGCAAAAACATAACCGCGACCTCATGAGCACCAGGTTTCTTCCAGGTTCTTCAGGTAACCCGCTCGGTCTCGGCGGTAACGGGTACGCTGCCGCGCCGGCTCCTGAGACGCCCACC
>DAHVXO010000144.1 GCA_027356675.1 Symbiobacteriaceae bacterium
GCCGGATCGATGATCCGGTGGCTTCTCGCATGCGTCGTGCCGGTTGTTCGCAACGGCGTGGAACCACCGCATCCACAATCATCTGATTGTCGATATAATAGGGGGAGGTATCCGGACACCATCAAGCCGAAAGAAGGCTACCCAGTTGGGCGACTTGACACAAGACACACCCACTTTTCGACGGGTCACCCTGGCCCTCTTCGCCGGGGGGCTCGCCACCTACGCCAGTCTCTATACGACCCAGCCCCTGCTGCCTCTGCTCTCGGCGAGCTTTCACATCACGCCGGCGACGGCCAGCCTCTCCGTTTCGGCGGCCACTGCCGGTCTTGCCGTCGCGCTGGTCTTTGCTGGGCCGTTGGCGGATTCCCTCGGCCGCAAGTCGGTCATGGCCTTCTCTCTCGTCGCAACCGGCGTGATTGGAGTGCTTGCAGCCTTTGCCCCCTCCTTTGGCAGCCTCCTGGTGCTGCGGGCCCTGGACGGCCTGGTGCTCGCCGGTCTTCCAGCCACCGCCATGGCCTACCTGGCGGAGGAGATTGACCCCCGCTACCTGGGAGCGGCCATGGGTCTATACGTCAGCGGCAACTCGGTGGGGGGAATGGGTGGCCGGATTATCGCCGGTATGGTCGCTGACCTTTGGAACTGGCGGGCCGCGGTGGGGGCCATCGGTTTCATCAGCCTGATCTGCAGCCTCTGGTTCTGGCGGACCCTGCCGCCCTCCCGGCACTTCCGGCCCCAGCCGCTCAACCTCCGGCGCGTGGCTGTATCGCTGGCCCAGTGCCTGAGCGATCCGGGGCTCCGCTACCTCTACGCCACCAGCTTTCTGATCATGGGTGGCTTCGTCACCCTTTACAATTACGTCAGCTACGACTTGATCGCTCCACCGTACCGCCTGAGCCCCGGCTTGTTGAGCTGGATCTTCCTGCTCTACCTGACCGGGACCTTCAGTTCCACCTTCATGGGGCGGCTCTCCGATCGCTATGGCCGCCGCCATGTGCTCTGGGTGGGGATCGCCATCCAACTGGCAGGGACCGCCATCACCCTGGCCGTCCCTCTCGTCCTGAAGATTCTTGGGGTTGCCGTCTTTACTTTCGGTTTCTATAGCGCACACTCGATCGCCAGCGGCTGGGTGGGGGAGCGCGCTCAGATCAATCGGGGCGCTGCCTCGGCCCTCTACCTGCTCTTCTACTATGCGGGATCCAGCATGGCCGGGACGGTCGGGGGCCTGGTCTGGTCCCGTTACGGCTGGTCAGGGGTGGTGGTCTTTGTGGCCGGTTTCCTGACGCTCGCACTGGTCTTCGCCGGTCTGCTGGCGAGATTGTCTACTGCCCCTGCACTGGCGGGGGAGGCTGCCTGACGCACAGCGTGGTCATCACCTCGTGACTGTGTCAGTTTTACGAGCGCAAGTGCGGTTTCGACCTGCGAGTGCCCGGGGGTTTGTGAAAGAACTACAAGCCACGGAAAGGTTGGCGCCGAATGTTCGGAATCCCTTGCCAATAGGCATAGCGAGCCGACAGCGCGATGATTAAACGAGAGACTGCTAAGGAGGGTATCGTGTGAACAATTTCCTTGATATGAGCAAGGTGCGTGTACTTGACCTCTCCCAGGATTTTTCATCCAATTCGCCCGCGTTTGCCCGTTACGAAGGTCCGACGGTCAAGTGGGTGAAGCGGATGGCCTTTGAAGGCGTCAACGCCCAGCACCTCTCCTCGACGATGCACCTGTCAACCCACATCGATAGCCCTTGGCACTTTTATGATCCCGGCCCCGATATTTCCGGGATCCCCGTGGGGCAACTATTCGGCCCGGCCGTAGTGGTTGACCTGGAGAGCCTGGGTGTGGGCGACTACGACCTGTACGGGCCGGAGCATTTCGAGGCTTGGGAGAAAAAGACCGGTATCACGATCCAGAAGGGCGATATTCTGATCATCCATACCGGGTATCACCGCATTTACAACGAACAGTGGTGCAAGTGCAAGTGCGGCGAGACCAAGCCGGACCTGCCGCGGTACTTCCTCAAGCAACCCGGTCCCAGCAAGGAGTATGTCCAGTGGATCCTGGACCGCGGCATCCGCTGGATCGCCATTGACGCCATGAGCACGGACCACCCCTTTGACACCGTGGTGCGTCAGGTTCGGGCGGACATCGTACCCGAGGTCTGCGCGCACCTTGGCGTCAAGGACCTGGATGAGGTCTTCCCGCCCGAGTTCTACCAGATGACGCACACGCAGCTGTTCCCGAAGGGCATATTCCACGTTGAGAACATTGGCGGCGAGATTGATGAGGTGCTGGATCAGCGCATCTGGGTTGGTTGCTTCCCCTTCCGCTTCAAGGGCGGCGAAGCGGCCTGGTGCCGGATGCTGGCCTTCGTACCAGAGCAATAGACACGTCTACATGGGGCGGAGGGCGACGGCTCCCGCCCCATGACAACCGGGAACTTGTGTGAGGGGTGCAACGATGCCCAAGCGACTGATCATAAAGCCCAACGCATACTACGACTCCGTCTCCTTGATGGCCATCACCCAACGGGTGACCGAATTGCCTGGTGTAACCAACTGCGTGGTGGCCATGGGCACCGCTATGAACAAGGAACTCCTTCAGAACGTGGGCCTTCTGACCGAGGCCGCTGCGGCCGCCACGGCTGCCGACCTGGTGATTGCCGTCGCGACTGAGAGCGAGGCGGTGTTGGACACCGTCCTTGCTCAGGCGGAGGACCTCCTGAAGCGTCGGGCCACTGCAGCCGCCCCCGGCGCCGGCGCGGTGGTGCCCAGGACGATTCCGTCGGCGGTGCGGTCCGTGGCTGGTGCCAACCTGGCTCTGATCTCCGTGCCTGGAGCCTATGCCGCACGGGAAGCCCGGTTGGCCTTGGAAAATGACTTGCACGTGATGCTCTACTCGGACAACGTCTCCGTGGCGGATGAACTGGCCTTGAAGCGGTTGGCTCATGAAAAGGGCCAGTTACTGATGGGACCGGACTGTGGCACCGCCATCATCAATGGCGTGGGTCTGGGCTTCTCGAACGGGGTCCGGCGGGGACCCATCGGTATCGTCGCCGCCTCGGGCACTGGTGCCCAGGAGATCAGTACCCTGATCGACCGGATGGGCAGTGGCGTCAGCCAACTCATCGGCACCGGCGGCCGGGACCTCAGTGAGGCAATCGGCGGTATCATGGTGTTGGACGGCATCGCCATGCTGCAAGCGGATCCGAATACAAACGTCATCGCGGTGATCTCCAAGCCTCCGGCACCGGTGGTCGCCGAACGTGTGCTGCACAGCCTCCAGGCCGGCAGCAAGCCCTACGTCGTCTGCCTGCTGGGGGCGCCGGGGTCTCCATCTATTGATGAAGCAGCTGCCCGGGCCGTGGCGCTGGCCACAGGCGCAGCGGAGCAAGTCCTGCTGGCCGGGTTGGGCCACGGACAGCCGGCTCAGGTCCTGCCCGTGGGCGCCGGCCGTCGCTTCGTGCGCGGCCTGTTCTCCGGCGGCACCTTGTGCGATCAGGCCCTGATGGTGTTGGAGCCGGCGGTCGGGCCGGTCCTCTGCAACGTCCATCCCAATCCCGAGCGCCGGGGCGGCAGCCGGAGATCAAAGGGCCACACGCTGGTGGACCTCGGCGATGACGAATTCACCCTCGGGCAGCCCCATCCGATGATTGATCCCGGCCTGCGTTCCCGCCGATTGGTGGAAGAGGCCCAGGACCCGGAGGTGGCGGTGATTCTGCTGGATGTCGTCATTGGTCACGGCAGCCATGTCGATCCCGCCGGCGCGCTGGCCGAGGCCATTCGCGGAGCCGTGTCAGCCGGGATTGCGGTGGTCGCGGCCGTTACCGGCACCGAAGCCGACCCGCAGCGCTATAGTGACCAGACGGCCAAACTGTTGGCTGCCGGTGCCGCCGTACTGCCCACGGCCCGACTGGCCGCCATGACGGCGGCAGCCACCGTGCAATCAGCCAGCGCCGCGCAAGGGAGGTAATGGCCATGAGCCTATTTGAATCGCAACTCAGCGTACTCAACGTGGGGACTCCCCACTTTGTCGACGGCTTGAAGGCGCAGGGTGCTGCCGTTACCCACCTGGACTGGCGTCCGCCGGCCGGCGGCGATCCGGACCTGGTGGCAGCGCTGGAGAAGCTCTCTCGTGACCCGCGGGTGGATGCGGCGAACCAGAAGGCCCTGGAGATCATCTTGAACGGTCATCCCGTTCTGGTGGATGTCAGCACCGCCGGTGAGTTCATCCCCGGCATGACCAAGACCACGATTCTGCACGCAGGTCCCCCGAACAAGTGGGAGACCATGTCCGGACCGCAGCGCGGGGCGATCATCGGCGCCCTGATGCTGGAGGGGCTAGCGGCATCGCCCGCGGAGGCGCAGGCCCTCGCAGCCTCCGGCCAGATTACCTTCCGCGCCAACAACGACATGGGCGGCGTGGGACCCATGGCCGGGATTACGTCCTTTAGCTCCGCCGTCTTCGTGGTCGAGAACAAGGCTTATGGGAACCGGGCCTACTGCAACTTGAATGAGGGCTACGGCAAGGTGCTGCGGATGGGCGCCTTCGCGCCGGAAGTCCTGGACCGGCTGCGCTGGCTCAACACCGAGGTGGCTGCCGCCCTGAAATTCGCAGTGCAGGCCAACGGCGGCCTGGACCTGCGCAGCCTGATTGCTCAGGCCCTGCACATGGGCGATGAAGTGCACAACCGCAACAAGGCGGCGGGGAGCCTGTTCCTGCGGGAGTTGGCGCCGCACCTGGTCCGGGCGCCGCTGTCCGCCGACCAGATCGGTCGGATCATGGATTTCATCGGCCACAACGAAGTCTGGTTTGTCAACCTGTCCATGCCTGCATGCAAGGCGGTCCTGGACGCGGCGAAGGGCATTCCGCATGCATCCGTCGTCACGGCCATGTCCCGCAACGGTTACGAATTCGGCCTGCAGGTGTCCGGCCTGCCCGGCCGCTGGTTCACCGGCCCGGCCCAGATCGTGCGTGGCCTGTACTTCCCGGGCTACACCGAAGCGGACGCCTGCCCGGACATCGGCGATTCGGTGATCACGGAGACCGCTGGTATTGGTGGATTCGCCATGGCGGCGGCGCCCGCGATCGTCCAGTTTGTGGGCGGCAGCGTGGACCTGGCAGTGGAGTTGACCCTGAAAATGTACGAGATCACCCTGGCCGAGAGCAAGTACCACCAGATTCCCTTCTTCAACTTCCGGGGCACGCCCACAGGTATCGACGTGCGCAAGGTGGTTGAGACCGGGATCCTGCCGAATATCAACACCGGCGTGGCCCACAAGGATCCGGGTGTCGGTCAGGTGGGTGCGGGCCTCGTGAACCCGCCGGCGAATATTTTCGGGGAAGCCTTGCTGGCGCTGGCAGCCACGCTGGACTAGTAATCTCCGTGGGAGGATCAGCATGTCCAGGATCGCAGTGATTGCGCTGGGCGGGGGAACGATCCTCCGCCCAGCGCAGCAGGGTAGCGCTGAGGATCAGCGGAAGAACCTGAAGGGGACCTGCGACCGCCTGGTTGGGTTGGTGGCTGACGGCTGGCGCCTGGTGCTTACGCACGGCAATGGCCCGCAGGTCGGCAACATCATTTTGCGGCACGAGCATGCACGGTCGCTGGTGCCGCCGATGCCTGTGGATGTCTGCGGTGCCGAGAGCCAGGGACAGGTCGGGTATCTGCTCCAGACCGCCCTGGAGAACGCCCTGCAGGCACGCGGACTGCAGCAGCGGGTGGCATGCGTGGTCACCCGGGTGCTGGTCGACGACTCCGATCCGAGCTTCATCACGCCGGAAAAGGCCGTAGGGCCACTGTACACGGCCGCCAAGGCCATGGACCTCATGCGGCGGGGGATGGCGATGAAGGAAGGCGAGCGGGGCTGGCGGCAGGTGGTTCCCTCACCCCGGCCCCTGCAGGTCCTTGAGATGCCAATCATCCGAGACCTGATGGACAAGGATTACATCGTGATCGCTGGAGGCGGAGGCGGTGTTCCGGTGGG
>DAHVXO010000149.1 GCA_027356675.1 Symbiobacteriaceae bacterium
GGGGGCCACCGGCATCGCGGGGTATAACCTGCTGTTTTTCCTGGGGCTCCACCTGGCGCCGGCCTCAGACGGGGCCATGATCATCCCGACCTTGAACCCACTCCTCACTATGTTTGCGTCGGTCCCCCTTTTGGGTGAGCAGATGACGAGCCAAAAACTGACAGGAGCGGCGATTTCGGTAGCTGGACAGGCCCTGGTCTTCGGATCGCTCTTTCAGGCGGTCGCACACGACCTTGTTCGGCTGCGGGGCGACCTGCTCTATGCTGGCGCTGCGATCTGTTGGTCGGCATACAGCATTCTGGGACGCATCGCGGCCCGCCGCTTCACGGCCCTTGCGGCCACGACCTGGGCTACGATAGTTGGCTCGCTCATCCTGGCGCCCTTTGCGCTCTGGCAGGTGTCGAGTGCAAATCGCTACACCGTTCCCTTCTGGGCGGACGTGCTTTACATGGCGATCTTTGCGACCGTAATCGGTTTCTTTCTCTGGAGCCGTGGGCTCGAACGGCTGGGGGCCAGCCGGGCAGCGGTCTTCATCAACCTGGTGCCCGTGATTTCAGTGTTGCTGGCCTTCCTCTTGCTCGGCGAGCGGCCTACCGCCATCCAGGTCGCAGGTATGCTGGTGGTACTCAGCGGGGTCTACCTGGCGGGCACTGCCCGCCCCCAGATACCGGCAGCCGCACAATGACGGGAATGTGCGGTGAGGGGAGAGCAGCCGCTCTCCCCTCACCGTCGTTGTGACCGCACGGGTCACAGGGTCTTGCATCAACCGCCGGGACGGCGGGTACTCGGGTTGGCGGTGATCACCCTGCGAACGGTAGTGGCCACAGTGCCCTGTCGACTCAGCGGCACCGGGCGCCCGGTGCCAAACTCCACTGCATGGGTCGCTGCCCCGGGGCGCGGCGCCGGCTGGTCCTGGGGGGCATCCTGTCTCATACGCATGTGTGCGGCTCACCTCATCTTCATCGTATGAGGAGCGACGAAGTCGGTCCGCTCATGGACGCCTTGACAGGCATTCACGACACGCAGCAGAAAGACGGGGCGGTCGGGTTCTTGACCCGCGGGGCCACGGTGCGCGAGGATGTCTTTACCCTCATGGCTGCCTGCGCCATGACGCGATTCTCTCATCCGGAGTTGTATGAGCCATGAGTGATGTCACACGCGACTTTACTGTCGCCACTTTCGTGATCCACGACCGCAAGACACTTTTACTCTGGCACCGTAAACTGTCAATGTGGCTGCCGCCGGGCGGGCACATCGATCCGAACGAACTGCCGGACGAGGCGGCGGTGCGGGAGGTCAAAGAAGAGACCGGGCTGGACGTCGTCCTGCTCACGCAGCCCTCCCAGCCGCCGATTCCCGGACCCCGTGCGCTGGCGCAGCCGGAAGGCGTGCAGTTGGAGGACATCGCTCCCGGGCATCAACACATCGACCTGATCTACTTTGCACGGCCGGTGGACCCGGGGGCGATTGCACCTACGGCCAACGACGAGGTGGACCGGGTGGGCTGGTACGGACTGGCTGACCTCGATCGGGTTCCCCTGACTGAGGAAGTCCGCTACTGGACATTGCGGGCACTGAGCAAAGGGTAGGCGCACGAAACAAGGGGGTGGGCGGTATGAGGCATCGTCTCCTATGGCTGGTTCTGGCCCTCGTGGCCCTGGCCGGCTGCGGGGCCGTGCCGCAGACCCCTGACGCCGCCGTCCCCGTTGCTCGGGAGTTCATGGATGCCTGGGTTGCGCGGAGCTCGGCCACCATGTACCCACTGCTGACTGATAAGGCCCGCCAGGCCATGACCCGTGGGGTAGTCGCCGCCTATCTGCGCACGCAGCTGGTCAGTTACGAGAGCCTGGGCACGCCGGTGCGGCGAACCGACACCTGGTTGCAGATTCCCGTGCGCGGTCTCACCATTCGCCTCGAAGATGGCGAGGTGCGCTGGCCCGAGGTGCTCCTCACCATGCATCACGACGGCAAGCGGTGGCAGGTGGCATGGGCGGAACCGCTCATGGCGCAGTCCATGTTAGCCTATGAGAGCGGCGCCTACGTCGACCAACTGGCAATCGGACACACAATGACGGGGATCGATCCGTATCATTACCGCGGGTACCTGGAACAACACTTTGCCAGTCGTGGTCTAAAGCGATACAGGGAGGCAGAACTCTGGCTGATTCGGGCCCAGGAGACCGCCACTCTGGCTCAACTGCCCGACGTACGTGATGCCACGGCCCGGTTCAAGCTGAGCCTGGGCGATGCGAACGCCGCTGCGCTCCAAGCCCGGCAGGCGCTCGAGGCGGCCGCTCCTCTCATCCCCACCACGTACTCGAAGCGTTGGCAGGCCGATACACTGGTGGTCCTGGCAAAGGCGCTGTACAAGGCCGGGGACCGGACAGGGACCGATGAGGCCGTACGACAGGCCGCGGCGGCTGACCCCGTAAATGCGCCGCTGGCTGTCTTTCGCCAGCAACTGAACGCCCCCGCCCCCTCTGCACCGGCCAAATCCTGACACCAACCGGGAGGCTCCACCGTTGCGATATGCGCTCGTCAACCGAATCCCAGAGCGCCGGCGCCCCCAGCGGCCGCGCTTCTGGCTCCGCCGCCTGATTGTTGTGTTGGTCCTTCTGACGCCGCTGCTGATCTGGCGGGGTTGGCTCTATGTGAAGCACCGCCTGCTCCCCCTTCCCGCCGAGGGTAGCGCGGCCCGAGTGGTCGTCCATCAACCGGTTTATGTGCTGATTCTGGGCGTTGATCAGCCGCGCGACGATGCGGGGCGGTCGGATACGCTGATGCTCCTGCGGCTCGGGCCAAATGGGAAATCGGCCGACATCGTCAACATCCCGCGCGATACCCAGGTCACGTTGCCGGGAGGCAAGCGCTCCAAGGTGAACTCGGCGTACTCGATCGGCGGCCCGGAGCTCGCCGCACAGGTCGCCGCGGAGACACTGGGCATTCCCCGGCCGTATTACGTGAAGATCAGCCTGGAGGCCTTCGAGAAGATGGTCGACCAGATTGGCGGCGTGGACCTGACCGTCGACCGGCATTACGTCTACGACGATCCGTTCCAGAACCTGTACATCAATATCCCGGCGGGGCCGCAGCATATGAACGGCGAGAAGGCGCTCAAGTTTGTCCGAATTCGGTACGATGGCGTCACCAACGACGATATCGCCCGGATCAAGCGGCAGCAGCAGTTCCTTGACGCCGTGCGGCAGAAGCTTTCGGCGCCCGCCTACTGGGCCAAGGTCCCCGGTATGATCAGCACGCTACGCAAGTACGTGGCGACAAATATCCCCGAGGCCGACCAGTTGAACCTGGTCGAGGCGCTCTACAAGGCCCGCGGCAGTCTGCATATGCAAACTTTGCCCGGCGCACCGAACGATGCCACGGGCGACTGGCTGGTGGATGCTGCTGCATGGAACGAGGTGGTTCAGGCTTGGTCGCAAAAATGAAGGCCTGCGGGGTGATTCTGGCCGGCGGGCAGTCCAGCCGCATGGGGGCAAACAAGTCCCTGCTGGACTTCGAGGGCGAGCCGCTGATTCAGCGGGTGGCGACCCGCCTGACGGCCTGGTTCCAACAGGTGGTCGTGGTGACGAACACTCCCGAAGTCTTCGGGTTCCTTGGCTTGCCGATGTTCGGCGACCGGGTTCCCGGGCTGGGGCCCCTGGGCGGGCTGGAAGCGGGACTCAACGCCAGCCGGTTCGACCATGCCTTTTTCTGCGCGACGGACATGCCCTTTGTGGATGAGGCGCTGGTCCGTTACCTGGTGGGGCTGACCCCCGGATACGAGATCGTGGTCCCGCAGATCGCAGGCGAGTACGAGCCCATGCACGCTGTCTACTCGCGAGAATGCCTGCCGCTGGTGCATGCGCAGTTGGATTCCCGCCGCTTGCGCCTCCTGAGCATCTTCGGCGACGCTCGGGTCCGAACGGTCGGTGCGGATGAGGTGCAGGTCTTCGGCAACCCTGAACGGCTCTTCTTCAACTGCAACACCCCGGACGACCTTGAGCGGGCCAGGGCATGGCAGCGGGAGGCGCAGAATGATGCGTAACCGCAGCACGCTGTGGATCTCACTTTCGTCGCTCGTGATTCTGGCCGGCGCCGCCGTCGTGCTGCCCCGCCTCCTGCCTGCGTCCCGCCTGCCCACCCAGACGGTTGTGACGCAGGGTTTGACGGTGGCCGTCCTGGCGGGCCTGGTACTGGCGGCCCAGCGCTGGCGTGTAGCCATCCGGGGAACGCGCGGCGACGTCTCCATCTCCATGGCGATTGACGTCGCGACGATGCTGATGCTCCCGCCGTTTGTGGCAGCCGCCGGCTCGGCGCTGGGCACCGCCCTTTACCACTTCTTTGGGGCGTACAACTTCCCCAAGGGGCGGGAACACCGGCTCAGCCGGGCGTTGGTCCGCGGTGTGGTCACCTTCTCGGCAGTAGCACTTGGTGGCTGGCTTTTTCGATTCCTGCGCCCAGCCCCGGGGCCCATTCTGTTCGTAAACGACTGGCTGGCGATTGGGCTTGGCATCGCCACGCGGCTGGGTGTTCGGGTGGTGTTCTACCCGCTGGGCATGGCCGCGCTACGGGCCGAGCCTGTGGCGGGGCAATTGCGCAACGAATGGAACCGCCTGCCGCTGGTGCCGTTCATGCTGACGACCACCCTGGGCGGATCGGCCGCGTTAATCTGGCAGGAACAGCCGCTGGCGATTGTGCTGCTCCTGGGCCCTCTGGCCGCGACCTGGGCGGCGACCCAGGAGTTCGGACGCCTCAACGAGTTGCTCGCGACGCTGGAAGACAAAGTGGCGGACCGCACGGCCCGCCTCAATGAAACCGTGACGGCTCTGAAGCGCCGGTTGGGCGAATCCGAGGCCCTGCACGCCGTAGACCGTGCGATGGTGCAGGCCATGCATCCCAATCAAGTGCTCGCCGTGATCGCACGGGAGAGTGTGCGAGTCACGGGGGGCAGCACCGCATTGGTGACATTACTGTCGGAAGACAGCCAGCACCAGTTCGTCCGGGCCGTATATGGCCCGGGAATGGAAGCTTACTACGGTCTGGAATTACCGATCGTGGGGAGTCTGACCGGCGAAGTGATCAACACCGGAGAGGCGCAAGTCTCGATGGACCCGTCAGCGGACTCCCGCCTGAATCAGGACATGGTGCGGTGCGGGCGGTGGCGGGCGGTCATCGAGGCGCCGCTGCGGTCCAAGGAGCGGGTGCTGGGGGTGCTGGTAGTCGCCACATCTGCATCGGTGGCCTTTGATGAGCAGCACATGCGGCTGCTCACACTGCTGGCAAACCAGGCCGGGTTGGTCCTGGAGAATGCCGGCCTGCACGCCAAGGCCCGGGAGGTGGCGGTGCTGGAAGAGCGGAACCGTCTGGCCCGAGAACTGCATGACTCCGTGACGCAGGTGCTCTTTAGCCTGACGTTGAACTTGGAAACGGCGGCGGGGCTGCTGGAGCGCAATCCTGAGAAGGCCGCCCTCCTGGTTGGCCGCTCCCAGGAGATGGCGGCTGAGGCGCTGGCGGACATGCGGTCGCTCATCTTCGAACTTCGACCGGCAGCCTTGCAGGAGAAGGGGTTGGCCATGGCGCTGGCCAATCACGTCAACCTGTTTCGGCGTCGTCAGGGGATCGCAGTCTCGCTGACGCTTGACGGCGAAGACCGGCTGTCACCCGATGCCGAGTTCTGCCTGTATCGCATCGCCCAGGAAGCGCTCAATAACGTGGCGAAACATGCGAAGGCCCGGCAGGTGCAGGTCCGCTACAGCACCGAAGGTGGCTGGGCTATGCTGAAGGTAACGGATGACGGGGCCGGGTTTGACCAGGCCGGCGAGGCGGGTTCCCAGTCCTTCGGCATGTTGGGTATGCGGGAACGGGTGGACGCTTTGGACGGCACGTTTACTGTCACGAGTGCCCCCGGGCAGGGAACCTGCGTGGAGGCCCGGATTCCGGTCGCATCGGGAGGTGGAGAGCGGTGAAACCGATACGAGTCCTGGTCTGCGATGACCATTTCATGGTGCGGCAGGGTCTGAGCAACTACTTTGAGCTCCAGGACGACTTTGAAGTGATCGGCGAGGCCACCAACGGGCGCGAGGGCGTAGAGATGGCCCGGGCCAAGCGGCCCGATGTGGTCCTGATGGACCTCATGATGCCTGAGCTCGACGGGCTAGGTGCGTTGGAGGCGTTGAAGGGGACTGGGATCCGGGTCATTATCCTTACCAGCTTCCTGGATGCGGAGAAGGCGCTGGCCTGCATCGAGTCAGGGGCCATGGGGTTTCTGACGAAGGATATCCAGCCGGCGGACCTGGTAGATGCCATCCGGGCAGTGCATCGGGGTGAGCCGCGGCTGCATCCTGAGGTTACGAAGCGGCTGATGTACCGGGCGGTCCATCCGGGTGCGCCGGTGGGGAAGGAGACCCTCACGGCCCGCGAACTGGATGTCCTGCGGTGCCTGGCGCATGGGATGACGAACCGGGAGATTGCGGACAAGCTGGTCATCAGTGAAACCACGGTCAAGACGCACATCTCCAGCATTTTAAGCAAGCTTCATCTGACGGACCGGACGCAGGCCGCACTGTTTGCGGTCCGGGAGCGTCTCTTGGACTGAGATCGTGCGAAAGAACGACCCGGCCTCCTCCTTACGGATGAGGCAGATCTCATCTACTCTGACCGAATAAATCGTCCCTCGGCATGATGCTGAGCGGCGAATCCAGGCGTATATTTGAGATGTAATAAACCTCCTGGTCCCCCCCATAACCCCCCCCCAGACCAAGGGCGCCTTTGCGGGAAGGCGCCCTTGGTCATTGACGCAGGTCGAAATGCCCAACTGCAGCAGGTGGGCTTTAACGACCCCACCTGCTGTTAACATTTACCCCATCAGTCGGACAGCGTCCCGGCCAGACATACCGGGCTGAACCCCCAGCGCCCGGGCCGCGTTGGTCACATCAGCCAGGGGAGCCTCCAGCAAGGCCTCCACCGAGCGAACCCCAAGGGCTCGACCCGCCACGATGCCCCGCTCGGCCAGGCGAGTGTTCAGGAGATCCACATCCAACGCCCCGCACATAACATAGCCCTTCTCGGCGCTGAGGATCACCAGCGTGGTCTTGGGCAACTCGACCGTAATGGCCGTGACCGCCACGCCATCGATCGCGAGCGGACGGAGCGTAACCAGCGCCACCCCCGCCTTTCCATAACATCTTCCCTCTCATGTTATGATGGTGGAAGCCAATGCGCTCAGCGCCATATAAAGAAAGAGACTAGTAAAATACTAGTCTCTTTCTTTATAATATACACTAGCTAACAAGAGCACCGACCGCTCGGGACAGGCGCCTCATCCCCTCACGAATCTGCTCCGGCGTTGAGTTGGAGAAGTTCAGGCGCAGGCTGGACTCCCCGCCACCGGCCGCGTAGAACGGCTCCCCTGGAACGAAAGCCACCCCCTCATCGAGCGCAGCCTGGACCAGGTCCACGGAGCGCAGTCCCCCGGCCAGCGTAACCCAGATGAACAACCCGCCGTCCGGCTCACTCCAGGTCGTACCCTCGGGAAAGACCCTGGGCAGTTCTGCGAGCATGCACCGCATCCGCTCACCGTACTCACCCCGCAGGCGGTGCAGGTGGGACTCGAAGGTTGGGCTGCCCAGGACGGTCGTCGCGACCTGCTGGGTCAGCGCACCCACATTCAGACAGGTTGCCTGCAGCCCCAACTTCAGGGCGGGCATCAGTGCGGAAGGCGCGACCACCCAACCCAGTCGCAAGGCTGGCGCCATGGTCTTGGAGAAGGTTCCCAGGTAGATGACCTCATCCCAGAACTGCCGCAACCCCGGTAATGGTTCGCCGCGGTAGCGAAGCTCGCCGTACGGATCGTCTTCGATCAGAGCCACCCCAGCCGCCCGACACAGGTCGACGATTTCGCGACGGCGGCGCAAGGTCATCGTGGTCCCACGGGGATTCTGGAAGGTCGGCAGGGTGTAGACCAGCTTGACTGGCTCCCGACCGAGGGCTTCGGCCAGTGCTTCGGTCAGCATCCCCTCGCCATCTGAATCCACCGGAACGAAACGAGGCTGATAAGAGCGGAACGCCTGCAGGGCGCCGAGGTATGTCGGGTCCTCCACCAGCACCACATCGCCAGGGTTCAGCAGCGCCTTGGCGACCAGGTCCAGGCCGTGCTGGGAGCCATTGGTGAGCAGGATATCGTCGGCATCGCACGGGGTGCCGCGGCCCGTCAACCTGGCGGCCAACGCAGCCCGCAGGTCGGGGTCGCCCTCGCTGACGCTGTACTGAAGCGCCCTTGCGCCGTCCGTGGCCAGGGCACCGGCGAAGGCTGCCGCAAGCTCAGACGCCGGAAAGAGCTCCGGCGCAGGCAACCCGCCCGCGAACGAGATGACATGGGGCTGGGACGTCACCTTCAGGATCTCACGGATGAACGATGGTTTGGACTCCTGAACCCAGCGGGCCAGTTGCATAACGTTTCCTCTCCTTACAATACCGGTCGTATGCCTGGCCCGCTCATGGCGGTGCGGGCTGACAGCCCCGCCAGCCGAGCGATGCCGAGCGGCTGCTGCGAGGCCCTCACCCATCCACAGGGTTTCCTCCGATTATACTGGGACGATTGGGACATTCATAGGGACAAATCAGGGGATTTTGTCACACGAATTGTACCCGATCCAGATAAAGGCGCCGGCGGGAATACCCCGCCGGCTACCCGCCGTCGCGCCACAGCACTCAATTCCACTCCTGCAAGGCGCTGATGTCTAACTCCTCGCCCTCCCGAATGCTGGAGAGCACCGTGACGACCGCCTTGGCCGTGTCGAGCGAGGTCAGGCATGGCACGCCATGCTCCACCGCCGTCCGCCGGATCACGAAGCCATCCCGGTCGACCTGGCGCCCAACGGTGGTCGTGTTGACCACCAGGTGGATCTCCCCGCCGCGAATCAGGTCGGGGATGTTGGGCGAGCCCTCGGCCAGCTTGGGGACCGTCTCCGCGGGGATGGCATAGGCCGCCAACGCCCTGGCCGTTCCGGCTGTCGCCATCAGCCGGTAGCCCAGGTCGTGGAAGTGCCGGGCGATGCCCATCGCCTCAGCCTTGTCGCGATCGGCCACGGTGAACAGCACCGTGCCCCGGTGCGGCACTCTCACCCCCGAGGAGAGCAGCGCCTTATAGAGCGCCCGGGGGAAGTCCACGT
>DAHVXO010000153.1 GCA_027356675.1 Symbiobacteriaceae bacterium
TTTCCAATAACCGGGATTTCAAATGTACTACTTACTATCATTCTATCTACAATCATGCAACGTGCCGTTATAATCAAAATATTTTTTAACTATTACGTTGCATATTTGTGACACGTAAAACGCCGCCCCCTTGCGGGAGCGGCGTTCTAAAAGAGCTTGAGTTGTTGCGGTGCCATGGAACCCTGTGATCCCGGCGCTTCTGGCGGGACCGGCACGCCCCGTTCATCGCGAAGCGGCACTGGCAATCCCAACAGCTCCGAAAGCTCCAAAGCGTTGCGCACTGCGTAATTGGAGCGATTATTGTTCATCAGCAGGTGCACTTCAGCGGCCTCAGGTTCCAGTTGCTCCCGAATCGGCGTGACCCACTCTTGCAGTTCGTCATAGGCGTATAGGTAGTCGAATCGCTGGGCCGTAGTCTCCGCCTTCATGTACCAGGTCTGCGCGTTGCGGCCGTGAAACCGCACGATCGAGAGGCGGGGGTCTGTCACGACTGGAACGGCTGGCACCGTGCCGGAGCCGATCTGAGGTGCATCGCAGACGACGTTGACGGCACGAATCTGCCGGAGAAAATCCAGCGTATCGCTCCGGGCCCCGCCGAGGAACCAGGAGTTGTGGCGGAACTCCACCGCTACGATATCCGCGGCGAAGAACTCCCGGCAGTACTGCACCCACGCCCGGCTCTGTGGCCCGCGGGTGAACCACGGCGGGAACTGAAAATGAAGCGCCTTGAGCTTGCCGGCCTCCCGCAGCGGCTGCACCGAGGCGTCGAAGCGCCGGAAGACCTCCGGCAGGTCTTCCTCGCCCAACCGAGGTTGCCGGTGATGCTTTGTCATGGCCCCGTACGCCTTCACGTTAAAGGCGAAGCCCGGCGGCGTCTTTTCAGCCCACGAGGCATACCACTTGGGCGGCTGGAGGTGATAGAAGGCGCTGTCGACCTCCACCAGCGAAAAGTGACGTGCGTAATACTTCAGGCGGTCGCTCGGGGGCAAGCCCTTGGGGTAATACTCTTCATGATCAGCCCAGGCACAAGTCCCGCAGCGGATCAAAGCCATTGCCGCTCACCTCACCCCAGTCCCAGCGTGGGAACCGGACTCTCGACTGCCGCATCGCCGATCAGAACACCTCGATTGTAACACATCAGCCCGCCCCGGGGATGGGGCGGGCTGAATCGGGCGGGGCAGGCCGCCGCCCCGCGACCTCAGTGGGGCTCGAAGTGCTCCGGGCGTTCCACGTGGGCGGGCGGCATCCGGGGGTCCGCCGTCTGGTAATCCCGGCCGGGCGGCTGATCCTTGAGGCCCAGCAGCTCATGCTGCTCCCGATACCGGTCGCGCACCGCCCGGATGCGCTCCGCCGGTGCCATCTCGGCCGGATAGAAGCCACGGGTATGCAGAAAGCTGAAGAGGATTTCCTGGTTGTGCGTCTCCTCCCCGTGCATGGCGAGGAAGAACTCCCGCACGCCGTTGTTAGTCGACTCCAGGGCCGCGTGGGCATACAGCAGCGCTCGCTCTCGGGCGGAACCCAGACAGTCCATCAGCCGGTCGGCATCGGACATGCGTATCCCTTGGGCCGGTTTCAGGTCATGCGTTTCAGGCACGATGCGCCCCTCCCTGCAGTGCGGCCGTCTGGAGCAGCAGCTTGGCCTGCTTGGTGATATCGCCGGGGGAGTCGAGGAGCGTCAACAGCATGTCCACACGGCGGTGGTGAATATCGGCATGCTCCCACAAGAGCTCCCGGGCCTGGTGGTCGGTGACCTCCTCGATGTAGTGCAGGCACTTTTTCAGACCCATGAATTCCGAGTCCAGGGCATGGCGCACATAGAGGAATTCTGCTTCCGTCAGCCGGTGCTCGCCGCCCAGATTGGCCGTCTCCCGGGCTGAGTGCTCCATTCAAGTCCGCCTCCTTCGCACAGTCGCGCAAATCAAGGCTAGTATGCCGGAAGGCGGCCTGCCTTGATGCACGCGCACACCCACCTTGAGGTTAAGTACGGCCCCGGCCGGTCGAGTGGGCCTGCGGCCGTTTTCATTAGCAGGGGTTTCGACTGGTCTCGCAGGGTCGAACCCCCTCGAGGCAGGAATTGGGCGTCTGAAAAGTCGAAGCCTTACCGGCAAAGGAGGTCGCTGGATGGCTAGGCTGCGTGTTGGCATTATTGGAACCGGATTTGGCACCGTCGTTCAGGCGCCGGGCTTCATGCTCCACCCTGACTGGGAGGTCGCTGCGCTCAGCGGTGTGAGCCGCCCGGGGCGTGCTCAGGAGCAGGCCACGGCCCTGGGCATCCCCGCTGCATACGACAACTATCTCGACATGCTCGATCACGAACGGCTAGACTTGGTCAGCGTGGTCTCATCACCTGACAAACACCTGCCCATGACCCTGGCGGCGCTAGAGCGAGGCATTCCCGTACTCTGCGAAAAGCCCATGGCGATGAATCTGGCCGAAGCCCGCGCCATGGTACAGGGGGCTGAGCAGCGCCACCTGCTAGGTATCATTGACCACGAGTTTCGCTACATCCCGGCCCGTGCCCAGTTCAAGCGCCTGGTCGCAGCAGGTTACCTGGGCGACCTGCTCCATTTCACGATGACATATTCCATGAGCGGGGGCGCCCGCCACGCCAGCCGGCCCATGAACTGGCTCTGGCAGGCGCAGAGCGGCGGCGGCATGCTGGGCGCCATCGGCTCGCACATGATCGACCAGGTTCGCTGGTGCCTGGGCGAGTTCCGCAGTGTGCTGGGCATGCTGGCGACACACGTGAATACCCGCAGCGGCGAACCCGTCACGGCCGACGATGGCTTCACCTTCCTGGCCCGTATGGATGGGAATGCCACGGGCGTGGTGCAATTCATCACCGCGGCCCACCATAGCTTCGGCCTGCGGCTGGAGGCCTTTGGCACCGGGGGCACCGTGGTCTTGCATGACCAGGCGTTATACGCCGGCAAGGCGGGGGAGCCACTGGCCGAAGTGCCCGTGCCCGCCCGGTTCACCGTGCCAGGCGTCACCTTCCCGGACCCGGTGGACGCCCGGACGCCGCCCTTCACAGTGATGGCCCATAACCTGGCGCTGGCATTGCGAGGCGGGGGGCTGGCGTCTCCCGTCCCGGATGTCGCCACCTTCCGTGATGGTGCGGCCGTTCAGGCCATCCTTGATGCGGTGCGGCGCTCCCACGCCGAGGACCGCTGGGTGGATGTGCAGGGGGTGTAACGGCATTGAAAAACGAGAGACCCCGCTGTGGGGTCTCTCGTTTTCACGTTCGGCAGATTAGCCCTGCTTGGCGGCGGTGTAACGCTGGCCGACGGCGTCCCAGTTGACGACGTTCATGAAGGCGGCCATGTAGTCCGGGCGCCGGTTCTGGTACTTCAGATAGTAGGCATGCTCCCAGACATCCATCCCGAGCAGCGGGGTGTCGCCCTGCATGAGCGGGCTGTCCTGGTTGGCGGTGCTGTAGACGGCCACCTTGCCGCTCTTGTCCAGCACGAGCCACGACCAGCCGCTGCCGAAGCGGGTGGCGCCGGCCTTGGTGAACAGGTCCTTGAAGGCATCGTAGCCGCCGAAGGTGGCGTTGATGGCGTCGGCCAGCGCACCGGTGGGGCGGTTGCTCCCGCCGGGTGCCATGATCTCCCATAACAGCGTGTGGTTGTGATGGCCACCGCCGTTGTTGCGCACAGCGGTCCGAATGCTCTCGGGCACGCTCTCAATACCGCGGAGCAGGTCCTCGATGCTCTTCTCCTGCAAGGTGGCCTGATTCTCCAGGGCAGCGTTCAGGTTGTTGACATACGCAGCGTGATGCTTGTCGTGGTGAATCCGCATCGTCATTTCATCGATGTGGGGTTCGAGCGCATTGTAATCGTACGGGACCGGCGGCGACTGATGGAGCATGGAAATCCCTCCTAAGTCACTGTTCAAAACTGCAGTCTCGTCATTACAGACGAAGGTGAGCGGGCATTGGGAACTGCCCTGAGCATGAGACTACCGGATTTCCAAAAGAAATTCAACTATCATGCACAAAAAGTAGGATTTATGTAAAGTTCGCGGTCACGAAGCCTGCCGCGAGACCTTCAAAGCGCTCTCCAGATCCATCTGGAGATCCAGTTCGAAATCGAGCATGGTGATCCGCAGCAGTTCCCGCACGAACGGCCGTGCCCCGCAACAGATGAGCCGGCACCCCTTCCCTGCCGCAACCCGCTGCAGCTCGGAAAGCACCAGGATGCCCGCGGTGTACATGTGCTCCACCCCGTTGAGGTCCAACACGACGCACCCATCGCCGGCGAGGAGCCGCCCCTGGACCACTTCCCGCATGTCGGCGGATGCAGGGGCATCGAGGTCGCCGCTCAGGCACAGGATCGCAACACCTTCAACCCACGTCGCCTCAATCAGCACGGACGAGCACCACCTTCGCCTTGCGTATGACCAGACGGTGAGGGATAATCAGATGGGTGTTTCGGCAGGGATCCCAGACCGGGCCCCGGGGAGGTTCTCGGACATGTTGATTCCCACAGCAACGATCGCAATCGCCGGCGGTACCGGCTCGGGAAAGACGACCATCGCCAGGCGCATCGTCGAACTGCTCCCCAACCATGTCACACTACTGACCCACGACTCCTACTACCGGGACAACCGCCAGCTCACGTTTGCGGAGCGGTCCAAGCTCAACTACGACCACCCGGATTCATTTGACACGGATCTCTTCATCAGTCACCTGCGGGCCCTGAAGAACGGGAAGGCCATCGACCGACCGACCTACAACTTCAACACCCACCTGCGTGAGGAGCAACGCGTCCGGGTTGAACCACGGGAGATCATTCTGGTGGAGGGCATTCTCCTGCTGGAGAATGCGCCGCTACGAAAACTCCTTGACCTAAAAATCTTTGTGGATACGGATGCCGATGTACGGATCCTGCGCCGGATTGCCCGGGATATCGGGGAGCGGAGCCGCACCCTGGACTCGGTAATTCAGCAGTACCTGGAGACCGTGAAGCCCATGCACGAAGCCTTCGTGGAGCCGACAAAGCGCTACGCGGACATTATCTTACCGGAAGGCGGCTTCAACGAGGCCGGGTTTGACGTGATCATGGCCCGCATCCGCCATCTGGCCGGTATCTGGTAACGAGACCCATATACCAAAAAATACCACATCAGGCGCCGATCGTCAAGGGGATCGCGGATGCAGGTTGCAGGCGTATCTCCCTTTTCACGAAAACAGACGATATGGTAGACTGGGCTAAAGAACCGTCACAGTATCTGCCGTGGCGGGAAGGAGGCCCAGGCTGTTGGACATCCAGGAACGGATCGAGCGGGCGCTGGACCAGATTCGGCCGGCGCTGCGCATGGACGGCGGGAACGTGGAGTTCGTCGCGTACGACCCGGCGTCCAAGGTCCTGAAGCTCCGGATGGTCGGCGCCTGTGACGGCTGTTCGATGAGCTCCATGACGCTGAAAATGGGGATTGAGCGGGCCGTCCGCCAGTCGGTGCCCGAGGTCAGGACTGTCGAGGCCATCTGATTTGCCTCTCTTAGCGCCCCTGCCTTCGCAGGGGCCTTTCACTGCAGGGTCCGGAACCAGCCCAGGGCGCATATCTAACAGGAGGTCAATTACCATGACGGAAACCCTTTACCAGAGGGTCGATAAGGCCCTGGATATGATCCGCCCATCCATCCGGATGGACGGCGGCGACGTGGAACTGATCGATGTGGAGGAAGGCGTGGCGCGCGTCCGCATGGTCGGTGCGTGCGGCGGGTGCCCCATGAGCACCATGACGCTGAAGATGGGCATTGAACGTGCGATCCGGCACCAGGTGCCGGAAGTCAAGACCGTCGAAGCAGTCTGACGTGTTGGAGGCGAGCCGTTCCATGCCCGAAGACCAGAGCGAACAAGAACAGATAGAGCGGGATCGCCAGCTGAACGCCCGTGCCCACCGCGTACTGGGCACGACGGCCACGATCCTCGTGGTACTCGCCATCCTTGTGGCGCTGGCCCGAATGCGGACCATGTTCCAGGTCTCCCCCTGGGAGGCGTTGGGGCTGGGTGCGTCGGGAATGCCGTGGGTCCTGGCGATTATCGGCCTGGGCGTCGTCTTTAGCTTGGGCACCACCCGGATCATGGGGGTGGTCGCCTGGGTGGTCAACCGGGTCAGGGGAAAAAAGGCCGGTCATTGACCAATCGCATACATCCGTTTCCATCATCCATGCGGTGCAAGCATGATGAGACAATCGGCCGATCCGTCATGGACACAAGAAACCCCGGACCGCCAGGTTTAGCGGCCGGGGGTTTCTGTGTCGTGCCTAGTGCCCCTGGAGATACAGATCGAACCAGGCGGCGATCTCCTTGAGGCGATGGACCCGGTTCCAGGGCTTGCCGTCCCGGCTCATGCCATGGAACTCCTCGGGGTATGTGATGAACTTGACCGGTGCCTTCCCCAGGAATTTGATGGCGTTATACCACTGCATGCCCTGGTCGATGGGGCAGCGCAGGTCGCCCTCCTGGTGCTCGATCAGGATCGGCGTCCGCACGTTCTCGACATACGTGATGGGGGACTGCTGCTTGTAGACGGTGTCGTCCACCCACGGGGCCACGCCGAAGCGCTTGATCCAATCCGCCCCGCCGTCGCCCGATCCCACCATGGCGCGCCAATCGACCACCGACCGGCCGGAGACCGCGGCCTTAAAGCGGTCTGAGTGGCTTACGATCCAGTTGGTCATGTAACCGCCGTAGGAGCCGCCGGTCACACCGAGGCGCTCGGTGTCAATCCAGGGGTTCTCGAGGATGGCCTGGTCGAGAATCGCCATGAGGTCAGCGTAGTCATACTTGCCCCACTCGACCATGATGGCCTTGCAGAACTGCTCGCCGTAGCCCTGGGAACCGCGCGGGTTGGAATAGACCACGCCGTACCCGGCGGCGGCGATCAGCTGGAACTCAAAGAAAAAGGTGGCGGCGTACATGGCCATCGGCCCGCCGTGGATGAAGAGCACGGTGGGATACTTGGTGCCCTCCTGACAGCCGTGGGGCTTCATGAGCCAGCCGTCTACGCGGGGCCCCTCGGGAGCGTGGGCGTAGAACCGCTGGGGCACAATCAGTTCAAGCTCCGACAGCAGAGCGTCGTTGAACTTGGAGAGCCGCTCCTCGCTGCCTTCCTTCAGGTCCAGCACGTAGAGGTCGCCGGGATTAAGCGGGCTGGAGATGCCGAGCGCCGCGTGACGGCACCGGGAGTCCATGGTGAACCCGTAGACCAAGCGGTCACCGCTGGTGACCGGCTTCACTTCGCCCGAGGCAACGTCCACCCGCACGAGTTGCGTCGTGCCATCCAGCGAAGAGAGGGTGTAGATGGATGCACCGTCAGGCGTCCAGGTGAACTGTGCGAAGGCGCCGGGCGCCGGCATGTCGGAGATGCCCTCGTTAAAGAACGGGCGATCCCATTGAGCCGCGATGCGCTTGAGAGCGCCACCCGCCAGGGGTACGAGGCAAAGGTCGCCGTTGCCATACCCCTGATCCGCGGGATGGTTGGCGATCAGGACGACGGTGCTGCCGTCCGGCGAGACTCTGGCTCCGCCGCAGTCCAGGTCGGGCGGGGTGAGAAGCCGGGCGTCGCCACCTCCGGCCGCAATCGCATAGACCGACCGCTGGAAGGGTTCCAGGTCATAATCGGGCCCCATGCGGCTGGTGAAGACGAGGGTCTGCCCATCGGGCGCCCAGTTGACGCTATCGACCATGTAGGGTGGCGTGGTGAGCTGGACCGGCTTCGCATCCTCGGCCAACCCGGTGATGCAGAGGGACGGACGCCGCTCGCCGAAGTAGCCGACCCCGTCCAGCTTGTGGAAGAGCTCGGTGATCACCTTGACTCGCTTGGTGTGCTTCTTGAACAGGTCCTCTTCCTTCTCTTCCTTGACCTCAGGCTGAATACCGTCACCCTTCAGCAGCGCCGTGAAGGCGATGCGGCTGCTGTCGGGCGCCCAGGTCATCTCCTCAACGCCACCCTGGATGCGAGTGAGCTGCCGGGCCTCACCGCCCATCAGGTCCATCACCCAGATCTGGGGTTGTCCGCTGCGCTTGCTGATAAAGGCGAGCTTGGTGCCGTCCGGACTGAAGCGGGGCGAGGCGTCATGATCGCCGCCGGTAAAACGATACGGTTCCTGACCCGACGTCCCCATATAAATAGTGGACTGGTACTCGTTCTTCTCCTTGTCGGTCCTGATCACCGTAAAGGCGACCCGATCACCCACAGGCGAAATCTGGACGTCGCCAACTAGTTGGAAGGAGAGCAAATCGACAACCTGGACTTTACGCGCCACAATTGACACCTCCCAGAAACTTCGGGCTTGAATCAATTCGGGTCGTACCAAATACTTCCCTGCTAAGGGTCGATCCATTTAGGAAGGGCATTGACATCTGGGCGCCGGGGGCCTAGACTGAAGAACAATCACTTCGTCAATCACGATATGCGTGCGATGATGGGACGAGTAGTCTGGCAGAGCGAGCCAAAGAGAGCCGGGGCAAGGTGTGAGCCCGGCGCCGCTTGCCGACGAACGCCACCCGGAGCCGGAGCGGCCAAAGCCCTTGGTCATATAACCGCTCCCGGTTGCGCCCGTTACGCGCGAGAGGCCTGCCGGTCCAAGTTGGGACCGCAGGCGAATTCAGGGTGGTACCACGAGCCATCGTCCCTGCCGGGACGGTGGCTTTTTTTGTTGCCCCGTCTCCCGCCTGCTAAAAGGAGGACGCTCGCATGGAAGAGCGCAAGCGCTTGGAGGTTTTGGGCCTCCTCCAGGCCGATGCACGCCTGACGCCGGATCAGATCGGAGCCATGGTTGGGGAGACACCGGAGGCCGTCGCAAAGACCATCTGCGAGCTGCAGGAGCAGCGGGTGATCCTGCGCTACGGCACGGTCATCGACTGGGAGCGGGCCGGCGATGAGAGCGTGACCGCCCTGATCGACGTCAAGGTCACACCGCAGCGAGATGTAGGCTTTGACCGGCTGGCCGAGCGGATCGCCCGGTTCAGCGAGGTCAAGTCCTGCTACCTGATGTCGGGCGCCTACGATCTCTCAGTCGTTGTGGAAGGGCGGGGGCTGAAGGAGATCTCCCGCTTTGTCTTCGAGCGGCTCAGCACGCTTGATGGGGTCGCCAGTACCACCACCCACTTTGTCATGAAGCGCTACAAACACGAAGGGGTCAGCTTCGGTGGCGACGCTTCCGATGACCGGCTGGCGGTCGCGCCATGAGGAGCTTCGTCAACCAACACGTTCAGGATCTCCCGCCCTCAGGGATCCGCAAGTTCTTCGATCTGGTGGCGCAGACCAAAGGGATCATCTCTCTGGGCGTCGGCGAGCCGGATTGCACCACGCCCTGGCACGTGCGGGAGGCAGCCATCTACTCCTTGGAACGGGGGCGTACGACCTACACCTCCAACTGGGGTCTGCTGGAACTGCGTGAGGCCATCGCAGGGTTCCTGGCCAAGTGGCAGGGTCTGGCTTATGATCCGGCGTCCGAGGTGCTGGTCACCGTGGGTGTTGCCGAGGCCATCGACATCGCCTTGCGCGCCGTGGTGGAGCCGGGGGACGAGGTGCTCGTTCCCGAGCCCTGCTTCGTCTCCTACAGCCCCTGCGCCGAACTGGCGGGCGGGCGCACCGTGCCGGTCCCGCTTTCGGCCGCAGACGAGTTTAAGCTCACGCCGGAGCGGCTGAGGGCGTACATCACCCCCCGCAGCAAGGTCCTGCTCATGGGCTTCCCCAACAACCCCACCGGTGCGGTCATGGATCGCAGCGACCTGAAGGCCATCGCCGCTCTGGCGATTGAACACGACCTGCTGGTGATCTCCGACGAGATCTACGGGGAGATGACCTATGGCGGCGAGCACGTATCCATCGCCACCCTGCCGGGCATGCGAGAGCGCACGGTGCTTCTTAACGGTTTCTCCAAAGCCTACGCCATGACCGGTTGGCGCATCGGCTATGCGTGCGGACCGGCGCAGGTAATCGCCGCGATGATGAAAATCCACCAGTATACGATTATGTGCGCGCCGATCACCGGCCAGGTGGCCGCCCTGGAGGCACTGAGGCATGGCGCTCCCGAGCGCGACAAGATGATCGCCGCGTATGACCACCGGCGCAAGCTGATGCTCTCCGGCCTACGCAACCTGGGACTGCCCTGTTTCGAGCCACGCGGCGCCTTTTACATCTTCCCGTCGATCGAGCCAACCGGGCTGACGGACGAGGCGTTTGCCATGCGCCTCTTAGAGGAGGAGCACGTAGCCGTGGTGCCCGGTTCAGCCTTCGGCGAGAGCGGGCGGGGGCATGTCCGGTGCTCCTACGCCGCATCCACCGAGAACCTGACGGAGGCGCTGAAGCGCATCGGGCGGTTCGTGGCACGACACGCCACTGAAAGGGTTTATTCGGCGAATTCGTCGTCCGGGCCGGTGTAGCGCTTCATGGCCTGCCAGGCGGCCAGCCCGATCACCAGGGCCGTCAGGCCGGGGGCCAGGATCGGCATCAGCCCGAGCCAGGTGCCAGGGAGCATCAGCAGAAACAGATTCAGCGCTACCGCCCCCGCCAGGCCGCCCAATGCCAGGAACGGATGCGCCGCCGACAGCAGGAATGCCCGGCGGATGAGCGGACCCAGCGGCTGCGGATACCATGCCAGCAGCGGCCAGACGAACACGTTGACCATGGCAACCATGCCTGTCAGCGACCCGAAGACGATGGCGACGATACGCCCCACGGTCGTGCCCAAGGACCAGAAGAGATAGACATCGCCGCCCAGCACGATCAACACCAGAAGATCGAGCAGCCCCAGGAGTAGGGCACGTCCAAAGGTCCGCCGCACCCCGTGCCAGAAGCGAGATAGCGTATCCCCGCCGCCGGGGCGAAGTAGCGCGCCCATGGCCGCGAAGAGCCCAACCAGCCCGGCGGGCAGCACCAGGACAAAAACCCAGAAGAGCAGGCCGCTGAGGATCACCGCACTGGCCTGCTCCAGAAAGCCCCAGAGGCGCGGGTTACGCTCCGCAAAGCGAAACACTTACCGTACACCCCCGAAATACTCCACCCCAAACTCGGTCACCAGACCATAGATCAGGGGTTTTGCGGGGGGTTTTTCCGCGCCAATCCGGTAGGCGCCCAGCAGGTGCTCCCGGGCCTCAGCAAGGCGCCGGTCGCTGCCGACGTGCAGGTCCGCCAGCACCTCGCCGGCCTCGACCGCATCGCCAACTTTTTTCTTCAAGACAATACCCACGCCCAGGTCGATGGTCGATTCCTTGGTCTCCCGCCCGGCGCCCAGCAGCGCGGCCGCCACGCCCACCTCCAGGGCCGCAATTTCCTGGACATAACCACCGGTGGACGCTGTGAGCGGCAGCACGAGGCCAGCTCGGGGCAGCTTCACTGGTTGGCGAATGTACGTGACATCCCCGGCTTGCGCCGCCACCAGGTCGATCAGTTTGGCCAGACCCTGGCCGGAGCGGAGCGCCCGCACCAGCAGCTTGCGGGCGGCCGCAGCGTCGGGCGCCACGCCGGCAAGCCGGAGCATCTGCGAGCCGAGGCTCAGACAGACCTCCTCCAGGTCGGGCGGGCCGAAGCCCCGCAGCGTCTAAATGGCCTCCGCCACCTCCAGGGCGTTCCCGACGGCCCACCCCAGGGGCTGGTCCATGTCGGAGACGAAGGCAGCCACCTCGCGGCCCACCTCCCGACCGATTGCGACCATGGCTTCGGCCAGGCGGAACGACTCATCCAACGTCTTCATGAAGGCGCCGGACCCGGTCTTCACGTCCAGTACGATCGCATCGGCGCCGCCGGCGATTTTCTTGGACATGATCGACGAGGCGATCAGCGGAATCGTGTCGACCGTGGCGGTCACGTCCCGCAGCGCGTAAAGCTTCTTGTCGGCAGGAACCAGGTTCCCCGACTGGCCGACCACTGCACACCCGACCGAGTTCACCTGGTCGATGAACTCCGCCGGTGTCCGTTCCACCCGCAGGCCAGGGATGGACTCCAGCTTGTCGAGGGTCCCGCCGGTGTGGCCGAGGCCCCGCCCGGACATTTTGGCGATCGGTGCCCCGCAGGCCGCAACCAGGGGGACCAGGACCAGGGAGACCTTGTCGCCCACGCCCCCCGTACTGTGCTTGTCGACCTTGCGGCCGCGGATGGCGGACAGGTCAATCACCTCGCCGGAGTGGGCCATCGCCAGCGTCAGATCGGCGGTCTCGCGGGCGGTCATCCCGCGCAAACAGACCGCCATGGCCCAGGCGGACATCTGATAGTCCGCTACCACGCCGCTGACAAAGCCTTGCACCAGGAAGTCAATCTCCGCCCGCGTCAATTCCTCGCCCATTCGCTTCTTATAAATGATGTCATAGGTGCGCATCGGAATTCTCCTCTCTGGCCCAGGGGACGACACTTCCTGAAAGTTCGCCGGGCGCCATCCATCTCCTTTTTCTGTACTGCCGGGAATCGAACCTTTCCCAGCTTTCACTCGTAATGGCAATCAAAGGGGCTCCGCTGGTTACGCCTGTCGAGAGGAGAGCGGTTCCAGGTGCCTATAAACCCATTGGCCGCTGTGGCCGGGGTCCTGTTTCTGGCCTTCGGGGTCGTCGAATGGCTGCTCTTTCGTCTGGAGGAAAATGGTGAGAAGCGGCAGCGCGCCCTGGCCTTCGCCGCCGTCGGGAGCGCCTGCCTGATTGTCTCGCCGTTCCTCACAGGGGGCCAGCGAGCGGGCACCGTACCGGCCCTCGGGCGACCAAGACCCGCGGCAGCCGTCGCCACGGCGGAGGAGCACCTCGGCGACGACATCGCTTTCATGGAGCGTGTGGCACGTGGGGAGATCACACCAACGCTAGCAGCGATTCAAGACAATAGGCGCAGACTGCTGGATGCCCGCCGGGTGGTCGCCCACAGGTTGGGACAGGAAACACCCATCCGCGCACTGGAGAGCCAGGCTGACACCGCCCTGGGCGTAGCGTTCCAGACGCTTGGGTCCGAGTGGGCACTGGTCAAGGCGAACCGGTGGCAGGATGCTGAGGAGCGTCGGAAGGCCACCAGCCAGCTGCGAGACGAGTTGGACCGGTGGTATCAGATTCGCGATTGCCTGCGCTCCGGCCGGAACGACTGTGTTCCTATTCTATCGCTCAACAGCCGGCAGACCGCCGTGCGGGACTTCAACCGCTGGTTACACCCTTACGGTGTGGAACTGGTGCGCTTCGAGGAGACCGATCCCGACCTTGTGGACAGCTCAGCGTGGGAGACCCGGCGCCTGCGCGAGGTCTTGACCCAGGCCCGCCGGGAACTGGCCGCTCGACCGGTTGAAGACTGGGCCGCCCCGGTGGTCGCCGCAGCGGATCACCTGCTGGCGGCAGCCGAACTCGCAGTCATACGGGAGTCTGCGCTGATCGGCCAGGGGGCGTGGGGGGCGGCTGGTCAGGAGCGCGCCTTCGATCCGGTTCGGGATGCCTGGGCCCTGTACTTTCAGACCGCCCAGTGCGTCACCGGTACCCACCCGGAGATGTGCGGGAAGGTGCGCGGCGCTCGGTCCTGACAGGATGAATCACCAGTAATAGCCCTGCAGTACCATTCGGTGGCAGGGCTATGCCATTTTCCCCAAGAAACATGGACTGATCTTACCTTTTCTACACATTACTGAAGAGGATTATTTGAGTCTAGTGAGAATACTCGTATTGCGACGAGTCCTCTCAGACTAGGGGGTGAAGGCACTTTTGGCCGCGTTTTCGGGGTCGTAGGTGGTAGCACAACTTTGAAGGAGGTATCACTGAGTGAAGCGTTACCTGTCTATTTTGCTCACCATTGCAGTGATCTTGTCGACCATGATCACACCAGCATCGGCTGCACGCCCGGAGATCAAATTCCCGGTCACCTTCAATGGCCACCCAATTGCTTTCGACACCGCGCCTGAGATCATCAACGACCGTACATTTGTGCCGTTCCGGGCCATCTACGAGAAGATGGGCGCCGACATCACCTATGACGCAGGGACGAAGACCATCGATGCCAGGCGCGGCAACACCACGGTGAAGCTGACGATTGGCAGCAATACGGCCTATGTCAACGGCGACGCTCGCACCCTGACGGCTGCGCCATATATTAAGAACGACCGGACGATGGTCCCGCTCCGCTTCGTGGGCGAGGCTTTCGGCAGCTCGGTCAACTATGATCCCGCCACCACAAAGATCTCCATCGTTGACAGCGCGTGGCCCCGCCGTGGCGGAACGCTGAACCTGGCGATGTGGAACGCCCCCGAAGGCAACTTCAACCCGATCTATGTTGCCGACACCTATGGCAGCAACATCGTCGGCATGATGTACGATGGCCTGTGGCGCCTGGACGAGAAGCTGACTCCGGTGCCGGCGCTTGCCGAGTCCTGGGAGTGGGACAGCACCGGTACTCAACTGACCTTCAACCTCCGCAAGGATGTCCGTTTCCATGACGGCACCCCAATGACGGCTGCCGACGTGGTCTTCACCTACAAGGGCATCTTCCACCCGAAGTACAGGGGCCCGCGTAACAGCGGTTATGAAGGCGTCCTTGGCTGGGAGGACTATAACAAGGGCGTCAAGGGCGAATCCGCTGCGGATTTCGCCAATGGCTTCGTGTCCACCGGTAACCTTGAGGGCCTTTACGCAAAAGACGACTACACCGTCGTCTTCAAGCTGAAGGAGCCCAATTCGGTCTTCCTGATCACCCAGACAGGCTTCGGTGCCGTCGACCACAAGCGTTACGCAAATGTGCCGATTCAGGACTGGGGTACCGCCCGCGACCCGAACAACGTGTACCCGAACGGCCAGGGCGCCTTTAAGATGGCCCAGTACCTGGAAGGCCAGTACGCCAGCCTCGTCGCCAACGACGACTACTGGTCCGGCCGTCCGTACGTCGACAAGGTCCTCTGGAAGATGGTCTCCACCGACGTCGCCGTGGGTGAGATGCAGCGTGGCGGCCTCGACATGAGCGAGTTCTCCGCCCGTGAGTACGACACCTATAAGGACATGGAGAAGGCCGCTGCCGTGAAGATTACGGAGTTCCCCGACCTCCTCTTCCAGATGATGTACTTCAACACGGCCCAGGGCCCGACGGCCGATAAGAACGTCCGTCAGGCCATCAGCTATGCCATCGACCGCAACCAGATTATCCATAACCTGATGAAGGATCACGCCTCCACCATGTACGGCCCGATCCATCCGCTGTTCTGGGCCTACAGTGAGGAAGTCCAGAAATACGACTACAACCAGAGCAAGGCCGCAGAATTGCTCGACGCGGCCGGCTACAAGCTGAACAGCGACGGCTTCCGCTACAAGGACGGCAAGAAGCTCTCCCTGCGCCTGAGCTATCCGCTCGGCAACCCGGTTCGTGTGGCCACCGCTCCGGTCGTGCAGGGCTGGCTGAAGGCCATCGGCATCGACATCACCCTGGTGGCTTACGACTGGCCGACCATCAACAAGCGGGTCTTCGAAGATCATGACTTCGACCTGCAGTTCATGGGCTTCCAACTGGGCCTCGATCCCGACCCGACCGGCCTGTTCGACAAGTCGGCCCTGGTGCCCGGCGGCTTCAACCCGACCGGTTGGTGGACCCCCCGCTCCGAGGAACTGATCGCCAAGGGCAAGGCCACCGGCGATATCGAACAGCGCATGGACATCTACAAGGAATGGGCCCAGATCTTCACCGCAGACGCCCCGGTCTACTTCTTCTACGCTGCCAACACCCTCTATGCCAGTAACCCGCGGCTGCAGAACTTCAAGCCAATCCCGACTTCAGCGCTGTGGAACCTCGAGGAAGTCTGGCTCTCCAAGTAAGGGAATAACCCCCCGTTGAAGGACGGGGGCGGCCCGGGGAAAATC
>DAHVXO010000159.1 GCA_027356675.1 Symbiobacteriaceae bacterium
TGTGGACGCAACGTTCACGTTGACCTTGCTCCCAGTGCTGGCGTGCGATTCGGCCTGCACAGGCACCTTTGTGGCGCCCTGTGCCGCACTGGGAATCGCCTGCCCCTCCCGGCGGCTGGGCACGAAGATCTTGTCGCCATCTGATACATGAGACGCCAGGTTCAGCGCGTCGGCCAGCCCTTCCGGCAGAGCACCCCCCGCCGCCTCCACGGCATCTGCGACCCGCGCCCCGACCTCCAAACGGTAGACCCCTGGGTGCGCCACCGCCCCGGCCACATGGACGACCAGCGGCGGCCTCGGCCGCTCTGGGGCTGCCTCCACCATTGCTGGCACTGCCGCTTCCGGCCGTGCCGTATCCCGGCCGGCTCCATCCGGGCGCACGGCATCCCGCCGGTCCCCGATGGTTGCATCGGCACCAGCCGCCGCCATGGCCCGCTGCTCCGCCCGGTAACGGACGACGCCTGACCAGACGAGCCCTAGGCAAAATACCGCCACGAGTCCCAATACCGCAAACCGAACGGGCTGACTCACCCCAACCCCCTCACCCCCACAGGAGAGGGGGTATTCGACGGAATCCCAGTAATTTCCTTCTAGTGAATCTCGCCCGCCACCTGCTCTTCGGGAATCAGGGTGGCCTCGAGCCTGGCCGCCCCGGGGATGCCATGCATGGCCGTCTTGATGCGGCTCTTGTCATTACGCGTGGGGACAAACCCCTTTACGAACAGGACGCCGGCATCACAATAAACCTCGAACAGACGATGATCAAAACCCATTTTGTCGAGCAGCCGCTCAGCCGTACGCGACACGTCGACATCGTCCTCTCTCTGGCCCTCGCCCACCTTGACGCGTTCGGTCCGCACCTCCCGCACCCCGGCCGTGTCTTCCACCAGGCGGGCAGCGGCCCGCACGTCATCGTGCGTAGCGGCGTGGCCGACCAGGGTCACCACGCCCTTGTGCACCCGGCAGCCGATATTCGGGCGATCGCCGTCCCGGGTGAGCTTATGCGTAATGGCCTCCACCAGATCCTTGTCAGACGCCGTCTCCTCGTTGGCCACGCAAATGTCGTTCTCGATGCGCCGGACCCCGGGGATCCTGCGGGCAATCTCTTCGGCCGTCCGCTTGTGCGACAGCACGTCCACGACGCCGGAGAGCCTGACGGTTCCATCCTCCGCCGACACCTGCACGTCAATGCCGGCAGACTCGGTCTCGGCGAGCAGGGCGTCCTTGACCGCTTGGACCAGTTGTGCGTCAGCGCTCACGGGCTTATGGACGCCCGGTGGGTTGAATAGCTTCTCTTGATGTGCGTTCCCAGCCTGATGCTCGACCATCTGCAAAGTCCCTCCCGGTCCAAGTGATCGTCTCGCTGGTAGTCTGCCCGGTTTGACCTAAACACACCGTCCCTCGCCCTACCTGACCTGGCATCCCTCGGTCTGGACGTTCCACATATGGGCCTGGTATCCCAACCCGCTGGGCTTCTTAACCCAGGTAGCGCAGTTCCGTCCGCAAACCACCGGGCTCCAGGTACAGGAACCCATACGAGCAACGTGGGGACCGCCGCCGGTCCGTCGCAGACCCTGGATTGAAGGCCAGCGTGCCATCGTGCCACTGGCAGTAGGGAATGTGGCTGTGGCCAAACACAACGCAATCGGCACCGCGGAAGTGGCCAAGTGCCCGTTCCACGGTGCTTTTGCCTGCGCCAGTGTGACCGTGAGCCATGCCGATGCGGTAGCCACCCAACGCGAACTCTCGGGTGAGCCCGAGGCTCAACGCAAGCGGTACCGGGTCCTTATTGCCGGCCACTGCTTCGACCGGTGCGATAGCCCTCAGTTGCTGCAGCACATCCGCCGTCGTGATATCCCCGGCATGTAAGATCAGATCCACGCCCGCAAACGCGGCCAACAACGGCGCAGGCAGCCTGCGGGCACGGCCCGGAATATGCGTGTCGGAGAGAACACCGATGCGCATCACACCACCCCCGTGGGGCGATGACCTCGCAGTTTCGCTCGTGGCGAAACTGCGAGGTGAAAAAAAGCCCCTACCCTTTGGTCGTCAGCATGGTCGGACGGATGCCGCCTGACTCTCCGCCGCTAGCATGGGCGACCGCCCCCAGCGCGGTGACCAGGCAACCCGTCAGAACCAACAGGACAAGCAAGCGTTTCACGGCTACCCTCTCCCTTGTGGTTCATCACGGTCTCGGCCAGTCTGGCCTGGGCCGAGACCGTTTTCGACAGCAGGGGCTTCAACCGGTCTCGCGGGGTCGAACCCCCTGTGGGTAAATGTGGCCCATCAGCCAGGTCAGCTCCTGAATCAGCGGGATGTACCCGTAAGCAAAGGCGATTCGGCTGGCCTCCCCCGCCAGATCCGCCGCCGGATGCACCCGGCGGGCAGCCTTGGCGCAATAGGCCAGAACCAGCTTGCCCTCCACCTGACCATGCGGATCCTCGACCGCGGTCGCAATCTCCAGGGCGGCCTTGGCGTACTCCTCGGCCTCCGGCAGCCGCGCCTGCAACATCCGCAGCACAGCCATGCTGCCGAGAATCTGGCCTTTGGGACCAAGTTCATAGCGGGTCTCGTCGTTCGTCACCGTAGCGGCCATGGCGATAAACTGCTCAGCCGCCTCGAGATCACCGCGCTTCATGTGACAGATCCCGCGCAGGTTGTACAAGAACTCGTGCGCATAGCGATCTTGGCGGGCGGCAGCGAGCGCGCCGGCCTGATCGAAGGCCGCGATGGCACCGCCGTAATCACCCTTATACGAAAGGGCACGCCCCAGATAAGTCACCACTGCCTCTTCGTACTGCCGCCGGTCCAGCCAGTCCAGCGGCATGGCTAAGGCCTCACGGTAGGCCTCGACGCTCCGGTCATACTCGCCGATTCGCTCCGAGGCACTCCCGAAATTGACCAGGCTGTCGAACAGGACGGCCTTCCCTTCCACTCCCTCCACCTGGCGCGCCAGTTCCACCGCCTCATGCCCGTGGTATGCCGCCTCAACAGCGGACCGCTTCAGGATACAGGCTGACGTGTAACAGAGCAGGTTGTATGTACGGGCCTGCGTGAGCTTGTCCGGTGCTGCGTGGTTAAGGAAGTGCTTTCCCTGTGCGATCACCTCGCGTGGCTCCTCGTGCATGATGGCTCGCAGGCGGTCGAAGTCCGGTGCCGGCCGAAACCGGACCACTCCAACTGCCTTTTCCATGCCTTGGCCCCCTTTCACCCGAGCAATCCGTCACGTCCGGGTTATCCCCACCAGCAGAATACCCTATTTTTCCCTTTTTATCCAGGGGCGAACAGAGCGATTACGCGCCGAATCTGCGTTCCCAGTGCGAAGCTTACTACGTGGAAGGTATTGCCATTTGTTAGATTTTCCCTTATGATACTGCATATACGACTTGCCACCCCCCATGGGAGCAGAGGAGGCCAATCCCGTGTCAGAGAGTCTGAACAAACTACGCCTGGCGGACCGCACCCAATCGATCCTCCGCAAGGACCGGAACGCCATCCGCCACGTACGCCAGGGGCCACGGGAAGCCGGGCTTCTCCTCGCCGTGGCCTCCGACGCGGACGCCATCACCCGGTTGCTGGACCAGAACCTCCCACCCATCGCTGCGGCGGCGGGCCTCGAGTATGTCAGGCTGGTGGCCGCGACGCTCCAGGAGGTCCCACGGGCCCTCATCCCCCGTACTTTTCTCGTGCTCGCCGATCTCACCGGTCGCGACGAGGATGTGATCACCCTGGTCTACCAGACCTTCGGTGACGGCAGGCGGGTGCTACTCGCCGGCCGTGATCCGTCGGACATCCCCTGTGACCTCGGTGACGTGCCGTCCGTGCTCTGCGATCTGGCGGGCGGACAGATTGAGCCCCTCCTTGATGAGGTCCGGCGCTGGTCCACACCGGCCGTCGCCAGCCTCCGATAGATAGCAAAGCGATCCCCTCCCGCCACGGGAGGGGATCGCGTCAGCGCGTGAACTCTAGCCCTTCACGACGATGTTGACCAGCTTGCCGGGCACCGGGATCACCTTGGCGACCTGCTTGCCAAGGATCATGCTCAGAACCTTCGGCATGGCCAGCGCGATCTGCTCCATCTCTGCCGCCGAGATGCCTGCCGGCACTTCGATGCGGTCCCGCACCTTACCGTTGATCTGCACGACGATCTCAACCGTCTCAGCCCTGGCAGCGGCCTCATCGTAGGTCGGCCAGGACTCCAGGTGGATGGACGTGCTGTGGCCCATGCGGCTCCACAGTTCATCCGCCAGGTGCGGGCAGAACGGGGCGATGATCAGCACGGCCTTGCGGACTGCCTCCGCCAGGACCAGGTCGCCCTTGGGACCAGCAGTGCCCTTCTCCCGGTATGCGTAGATTGCATTCGTCATCTCCATGAGTCCGGAGATGGCGGTGTTGAAGGCGAAGCGGTCGTGCAGATCACTGGAGATCCGCTTGACCAGGCCATGAATCATCCGGCGCAGGTCCCGGTCGTCCGTCGAGAGCAAATCCCCTGCAACTGCAATGGCAGCGGCCAGCTCCGCCTCAGTCTGCGTCCCCAGCACGGGCAGGGCAGCGGAGACCATCCGGTAGAAGCGATTGATGAACCGCCAGGACCCCTCGATGCCGGCGTCCGACCAGTCAAGGTCGCGCTCGGGCGGCGAGGCGAACATGATGAAGAGGCGGCAGGCGTCGGCGCCGAACTTGGCGATCATATCCTCGGGCGAGACCACGTTGCCCTTGGACTTGGACATCTTGGCGCCGTCCTTGATGACCATACCCTGGGTCAGCAGAGCGGCGAAGGGCTCGTCGACCTTGACATGACCCATGTCTCGCAGCGCCTTGGTGAAGAAGCGGGAGTAAAGCAGGTGGAGCACGGCATGCTCGATGCCGCCCACGTACTGGTCCACGGCCATCCAGTAGTCGACCGCCGCCGGATCCCAGGCCGCCTGGTCGTTCCGGGCGTCGGTATAGCGCAGGTAGTACCAGGACGAGCACACAAAGGTGTCCATCGTATCCGTCTCACGGCGGGCAGGGCCGCCGCACTGCGGACAGGTGGCATGCAGGAAGCCTTCGTGACGGGCCAGCGGGCTTCCCCCCTCGCCGCTGAAGTCGAGATCGCCCGGAATCCGCACCGGCAGCTGATCCTCGGGCACCGGCACCGTTGCGCACTGCTCGCAATAGACGACCGGGATGGGGGCGCCCCACGCCCGCTGACGGCTGATCAACCAGTCGCGCAGGCGATAGTTGACTGTGCGCTTGCCGAAGCCCTTCTCCTCGGCATAGGCCGCAGTCTTGGCGATGCCGTCCAGGTTGGGCGTCCCGTCGAACGGGCCGGAGCCCACCATGGTGCCGGGATCCACGTAAGCCGCCGTCATCTCCGATGCCACGAGGCTGTTCTCGGGGTTCTGGATGACGATCTTGATGGGGATGCCGTACTTCCTCGCGAACTCAAAGTCCCGCTGGTCATGCGCCGGCACGCCCATGACGGCCCCGGTGCCGTATTCCATCAACACGTAGTTGGCAATCCAAAGCTGAGCCGTCTCGCCATTGAAGGGGTTGATGATGTGAACCCCCAGCGAGATCCCCTCTTTCTCCGCATCCGTCGACGTACGGGCGATCTCGTTCAGGGTCTTCATCTTGTCCTGGAAGGCCCGGATCTGAGTGACCTTCTCCGCCGGAATCAGACCCGCCGAAATAATCTTTTCGACGACCGGATGCTCAGGCGCCACCACCATGAAGGTCACGCCGTAGATCGTGTCCGGGCGGGTGGTGTAGACCGGCACGGGGTCCCCGGTCGCCTCCAGCTTGAACTCCACCTGGGCGCCCTCGGAGCGGCCAATCCAGTTCTCCTGCATGATGCGGACCCGCTCGGGCCAGCCCTTCTCCAGCAGCTTCAGGTCCGCCAGCAGCTCATCGGCGTAATCGGTGATCTTGAAGAACCACTGAGAGAGGTTATTCTTGGTCACCACACTGTCGCAGCGCCAGCAGAGGCCATCCACGACCTGCTCGTTGGCGAGCACGGTCTGGCACGACGGGCACCAGTTGACCGGTGCGGTCTTCTTGTAGGCCAGGCCCTTCTTGAAGAACTGCAGGAAGAGCCACTGGGTCCAGCGGTAGTAGTCCTCCCGGTAGGTGTAGACGGCCCGGTCCCAATCGTAGCTGTAGCCCAGTTGCCTCAGCTGTGCGGTCATCTCTGCGATGTTCTGCCTGGTCCAAATGGCAGGGCTGATATTGTTCTTGATGGCCGCATTCTCAGCGGGCATGCCAAAGGAGTCATACCCCATGGGATGGAGGACGTTGTAGCCCTTCATCCGCCGGTAGCGGGCGATTACATCGACGATGTAGTAGTTGCGGACATGGCCCATGTGAAGCTTGCCGGACGGATAGGGGAACATGGCGAGCGCATAGTACTTGGGTTTGCTGGGATCGCGCTCGACCTTATAGATCTGCTCCTCCGCCCACCGCTGCTGCCACTTGGGTTCCTCTTCGCGAAAATTAAAGCGTTCTTCGGCCATGTCGGCACAGACCTCCTTCAAACAAAAGACTCCCGTCCCTGGAAGGGACGAGAGTCGTAGACTCCCGCGGTACCACCCTGATTGGCCTTGCGGCCCAGCTTTACACGGCGATAACGGGCCGGTGCCCGGCGCGGACTCCAGCGCAAGTGCGCCTCGCCCGAGCGGCTCAGGGGTGAGGTTCAGCCGGCCCCGCTACCGCCTCGCACTAGCCGGCGGCTCTCTGAAAGGGGGCGGAGGCCTACTGGCTCCCCGTCTTCGCCTCTGCGACAGTGAATAATATTATGATTCACATCGCTCGGGAAGTCAAGGGGGACTCGGCTCCGCCGGCGACACCCCTGGAGTCTCAGACAGTCCTGGTACACCGGGTGCATCCGGCGGCCACTTCGGGAAGAGCCGCTCCCAGATGGAGGTGCGCTGACAGACCGCCGTGGGCAGTTCGTCCTTGGCGTCCTGCGGCACGTACCGCGGGTTGTACGGATCGGTCGGGTGGGTCACCCGAGGCTGCGGTCGCTTGATGAACACCCGCTCGACCGGCGCCCCGCTGCACCCGGGCTGCCACAGCTGCCACTGGGTGTAGGTCCCCTTCTTGTCCGGGGTCTGCATGCGCACCGCAATGGCCTGGGCCTTCACCAGCAGGTCCCCCGCCGTCCGCGGCTCCGTGCCCGCCAGGAAGAGGTCGCTGCCGACCTGATCCGGGGCGCACAGGTCGCTGGGCAGCATGCCCGTCTGCCGGCAGACCGGTGCACTGATCACGTCGGCAGGCCGGGGCCAGTCGGCGGACGGCTTGGTGACCGCTCCATTCATGAACTGGGTCCAGATCTTCACCGGCACGAAGGCGCCCGTCCACTGCAGGTGGTTTTCCGGGTTATCGTAGCCGTTCCAGACCGTGGCGACCAGGTCCGGGGTGAACCCCACGAACCAGGCGTCCCGGTTATCCTCCGTGGTACCGGTCTTGCCGGCCGCCGGCCAGCCGTGGAATCCGCCCGTAAAGCCATAGGCAGTGCCCCGGCGCACGACGCCCTTGAGCATATCCAGCATGAGATAATCCACGGCCGCCCGCACCACCTGCCGCTTGTGCGGGCGCGCCTCAAACAGCGTCTGACCATCCCGGTCCACGATCTTGGTGATCAGGACCGGATCCACCTTCACGCCCATGTTGGCGATGGCGCTGTAGGCCACCGTCATGTCCATCACGGTCGTGCCCTTTGTGAGGCCGCCCAGGGCCAGTGCGAGACTCTCGTCTTCCCGGCCGATCGTGGTGAGGCCCATGCCCCGGGCAAACTCAGCCGCCCTGGCCGGCCCGCCGGCGGCCTGCAGGGCACGCACGGCTATCGGGTTGAGGGACTGCTCCACGCCGTACCGCATGGACTTGAGGCCCAGGTACTTGAAGTCGTAGTTCTGCGGCCACACGGTCTTGCCGTCGTTCGACAGCATGACCGGCGCATCATCGAGAATCGTGGCGGGCGACAGGCCGGCGTTCAGGGCCGGAATGTACGCCACCAGCGGTTTGATGGCAGATCCCGGCTGCCGGTAGGCGTCCGTGGCCCGGTTGAACTCCAGCAGGCCCCGATGCTCCCGTCCGCCCACCATGGCAAGGATCTCGCCGGTGTGCGGGTCCATGACCAGCATGGCAGCCTGGGGAAGCGGACCCTTGGCGGGCAGGTTGTACTCCTGGTCCGCCCGGGCCATCTGCTCGGTCAAGGCCTGTTCCGCCAGCCCCTGCAAACGGGAATCCAGCGTGGTGTAGACCTTCAGGCCGGCCTTGGCCACGTTATCCTTGTCCGACAGCTTGATGCCGTACTGTGCGGCCAGGCCAGGCTTGGCGTCCTGCAACACGCTGATCACGTAATCGATAAAATGCCCACCCGCCATGTCGGCTGCCCGCTGCTTGCTGCCGAGCCGGGGCTTCTCCGCATGAGCGGAGTCATAGGCCTCCCGGGTCAGGTAACCCTCCTTGAGCATGGCGTTCAGCACGATGTTGCGGCGCTGGAGCGAGTCGTCCGGGTGCTCATAGGGGTCAAAGTAGGAGGGGCCGTTGATCATACCAGCGAGCTGAGCGGCCTCCGCCACCGACAGGTCGCTGACCTCCTTGGCAAAGAAGGTCTTGGCCGCGGCATCGATGCCGTAGGCGCCGTGACCAAAGTAGATCTGGTTCAGGTACATCTCCAGGATTTCATCCTTGGTGTAGTGCCGCTCCAACTGAAGAGCCACCCATGCCTCCTGAAGCTTGCGCTTCAGGGTGACGTCCTGGCTCAGCCAGGCGTCCCGGGCCAGCTGCTGGGTGATGGTGCTCCCGCCCTCCAGGCGCCCGCCGGGCAAATGCGCCAGATAAAGCGTCGACCGGAAGGCCGCACGCGCCAGGCCCCGCAGGTCGATGCCGCCGTGCTCCCGGAAATCCGGGTCCTCGATGGCCAGAAACGCCTGCTGCACCTGCTTGGGGATCTGCGAAAGCTTCACCGGCGTCCGGTTCTCGCCGGAATGAAGGCGGAAAGCCTCACTACCCTTGCGATCATAGATGACGGTGCTGCTATCCCACTCCAGCCGGGTCACGTCTGGCGCCGATGCCACCACCGTGCAACCAGCCAGGATTGCGCCGAGAACCATCAAGAGAGCCGCCACTGCAAGGATGGGGACTGTGCGTCGCAATCCCTTCTGCTGCTTCGCAGACATGAACTCACCTCCACACGTTGTGGTTTAGCACGGTCTTGGCCGGTATGGTCGAGGCCAAGACCGTTTTCGTCAGCAGGGGCTTCGACTGGTCCTGCACGGTCGAACCCCCTCGATGGGTCAAAGCGACCCCTTTTCAGCATACCCGTGTTATGTCTACAAGGACTCTCATCGAGTATAACGATAACTACTCTTTAACGTCAATGAAGCATGCCTGGAAGCCGTGCAGCGAGACAGAAAAAAAGCCCTGGCGCCAAGCGACAGGGCAGGGTGGACAGATAAGGCCTACCCGGCTTCCGTACGGGGTAGCACCACCTCACGGGCGTCGCCCCAGAGCCGTTCCAGGTTGTAGAAGTGCCGCTCGTCTTCGTGCATCACATGCACCACAACGTCGCCGAAATCCAGAAGAATCCACCGGCCGTTCTGATACCCCTCCATGTGGTGAAGCAGCAGTCCGTGCTGCTTGGACAACGCACTCTCCACGTTGTCCGCGATGGCCCGAACATGCGTGGTACTGGTGCCTGTGCAGATTACGAAGTAATCCGCCATGGTGCTAATGGAGCGGATATCTAGAATTCTGACCGCCTGGCCCTTCTTGTCATCGGCAGACAGGGCGGCCATGTGAGCCATGTGGGCGGATTCTACCAATCCGGCATTCCCCTTTCAGGTGGAAACGTATGAATTTACTCTACTTTACAGTATTCCATCTGCATGGCCGGGTTCCTCCTGCGGCGACGCTGAATCAGCCGTTATAACACTTCGCAACCGGCACTGACATTGTCGCGGGTTGAAGCCAAATGTACAAGGAATCTTTTATGGTTCAATGATGGATGGACTGCCAGGCGTACGCGCCGCCAAAAGCCAGTTGCGAGCATGAACGGTATAGAGATGAAGCCGCCGACCCCGTACCAACACATATCTGATGGTCTGGTCGAGGGCCATCAGTAGCGCCCGGTCCAGGTCGGTCTGGGCCGCCGCCCGCACCTCCGCCACCCCCGGGAAGTCCCGGTGCGGTTCGATGTAGTCGGCCAGCCAGATGACCCGCTCAAGCACGCTCATGCCCGCCCGGCCAGTGGTGTGCCAGCGGATGGCATCCAGCACGGGGGGAGCGGTCACGAGACCCTGCTCCGCCAGGAGGGCCGCCGCCACTGCCCCGTGGAGCAGGTGCGGTTGCACCTCCTCCGTCGGGTCGACGATCAGCCTGCGGCTGCGGGCCGCCGCCAGCAACTCAGCGGCGGGCATGTGTTTGGCGTAGTCGTGGCCCAGGGCGGCGACCTCTGCCTGCGCCACGGGCGCGCCGAACCGGGTGCTTAACTCTCGGGCCGACTCTAGTACGCCATAGACATGCTCCAGGCGCTTGCCCTGAATCTGTCGGGCCACAGCAGCCTCCAAGGCGCTCAAACGGTCCATGGCCGTCCCTCCGTTCAACCGTCTCACGGCAAGTACAGCCGGTGCTCTTGAATGTAATCGGCCACCGCGTCGGGGACCAGATACCGCAAGGGATAGCCCTGCGACGCCAGGTCCCGCAACTCCGTGGCCGCGACGTCGACGCCCGGGATCTCGCAGAACCGAATCCGCCGGACCAGCTCCGGGTCCAGGGCCGCCAGTGCGGCGTCGCGCCGGTCGACGCAATACCCGGGCCGACTCACGACCACGAAGTCCGTCAGACCCAGCAAGGTCCGGTAGTCATACCAGGTATGAATCTCTACCAGGCTGTCCATGCCGATAATCAATGCGATCTGCCAATCCGGCCGCTGCGCCTGAAGCGCCCGCACCGTGTCGATGGAGTAGGATGGGCCGGTCCGCGCAAGTTCCAGGTCGGAGAAGCCAAACCGGGGGTTGTCCGCGATGGCGGCGCGCACCATCGCCGCCCGGTGCTCGGCGGCGGTGACCGACCGGCTGGGCTTATGGGGCGGCTGGCGGTTGGGCATGAAGAGCACCCGGTCCAGACCTGCCAAGTGCAATGCGCCCTCGGCGGCCGCCAGGTGCCCGAGATGGAT
>DAHVXO010000166.1 GCA_027356675.1 Symbiobacteriaceae bacterium
GCGCGTTCTACTGGTACCGGGTGTCGGCCGTCGACCGCTACGGGAACGAGTCGGCCTTGTCGGAGACGGCCTATGGCACCCCCACGGACAAGATCCCGCCCACCACTCCGGCCACCGTCACGGTCACGGATCCGGGCACCAGTGGCAGCCTGCGGATCAACTGGAGCCCGAGCCCCCAGAGCGATACCGCGGGCTACCACATCTGGTATAGCAGCGCATCTGCCGGGCCCTACCTGAAGGCGAACGCCACGCTGGTTCCGGCTCCTCCCTTCGTCCACTACGGGCTGGCCGACGGCATCCCCGTCTACTACCGGGTTTCGGCATTGGACAGATATGGCAATGAGTCCGCCCAGACGCCTTCTGCCGGTGTGGTGGGAACCCCTACCGATCAGGTTCCGCCGTCGGTCCTGATGACTTCGCCCCCGAGCGGGGAGCCCCAGTTCGGGACTGGCCGCCCCATCACGGTCACATTTGCCCGCCCCATCGATCCGGCGAGCATCACCACTGCGGTCTTTTCGGTGACTCCCGCCGATGGCAGACCGGTCGTTCCCACCGCGTCCAGCTACTCTGCCAGCACGCGGGCCGCCACCTTCACCATGCCGGCACTGATCAAGCAGCAGGGCTATACGGCCACGCTGAGCACCGGGGTAAAAAACGCCTTCGGTGCAGCCATGACCAGCAACTACGTCTGGACGTTTACCACGGGCAGTTCGGCCTATGCCTCGCCCCATGGCAACTTCCTGGCGGAGACCGGTATCTGCGCCCTCTGCCACGCCACTCACACCGCTGCGGGCCCTGAGGTGATTCGCCGGACCAACGAAACGGCGGTCTGCTTCTACTGTCACGACGGAACCCAGGCGGACAGCAATATCGCCCAGGCCTTTTCCACGAACAGCGGAAACATCTCCCGGCATCCCGTGAAGAATACCCCGGCCGTCCAGAATGGCCTGATCCGGTGCTCGGACTGCCATAATCCCCACGGGGACAAGAAGCCGGACAAAACCCTCTTCCCCAAGCTCCTCCGATCAACGGACGGTACCACCAGCTACCACCAGGGGAACGGCTTCTGCCTGGCATGTCATGGCACCAGCAACCGCAACTTCAACCCCAACTCCTATGCCAACACGGCCGGCGATCACCCCCGTGCAAACGCCGCCCATTATGACGGAAACCTCCCGGTGCTGTGGCCGGCCTCGGGAACGGAGGTAACCTGCGTCCAGTGCCACGACCAGCATGCGGCTCCGGTCCAGCGGCTTCTCACCGCGGTGGAGGAGAACGCCTGCTTTGCCTGCCACAATACGGGGACCAACTCCATGAGCGGCCGCAATATCGTCAGCGAATTCGGCCAGGACTACAAGCATGACATCACCGGCGCCACCGGGGCCAAGGTGGAATGTTCGAGCTGCCACGGCCCGCACACGGTGGCGCGGGCGGATTATGCGGCGGGCGGCAGTAGCTCGCAAATTAGCAATCCCGCCAATACCAAGGAAGATATGGCCCAGGTAGCCGGCAGCACGGCGGGATACATCCGTGTGACCCAGTTCTGCCTGACCTGCCACAACAGCACGCCGCCCCAGGTCACGTCCGGGGCCACCACGCTGGTGCCTTATTCGGTTGTGTTCCCTGACCGGGTGGTGACCACCAACGCCGGGAGTGGCGGTGGCAACACCCTCCAACGAGCCTGGGACAAGAGCGCGTACATCGGCTCCACCCACTACCAGAAAGGGATCGGTTGTAACGAATGCCACAATAGCCACGGCTCGCCGTATCCGCTGCTGAGCAACCGGGCTGAGGATACGGCTGCCGCCGGCGCCCAGGGGGTGTGCGGGCGGTGTCATAGCGGGAACCCGCCGGCCCCGTATAGTTCGGCGCAAAATGTCTTCGCCGATCTCACCAGGACCGGCAATCCGTCCGATGACCGTTATCGGCATCCGACGCTTTACACCAGCGGTCGGCACAGCGACACAGAAGATTACACGGCAGTCAACCGGACCGAATCGGGTAACCAGCGGCATGCCGAGTGCCTTGATTGCCATGACCCGCACAACGACCGGCCGTATACGCCGGTTCCGGCACCGTCTGTCACCGGTCCCGTACGCAATACCAGCGGCGTGGCCGTCAACTTCGGGGCTGCGACCTGGGCCACCTGGAATCCCAGTCAGAACCAGCCTGTCATGACGTTCGTCAACCCGATTTTGAACCAGTATGAGCTGTGCCTGAAATGCCATACCGCCTTCTCATGGCAGAGCAGCCCACCTGTGCCTGGCGGCCTGACCCCTGACACGGACGTCGCCAAGGAGTTCAACCCCAACAACCCTTCCTACCACGCCGTCATTGGCGACAGCAAGATCGGCACCTTCACCGCCGACGGGCAGACCTACCGTTATGGCAAGTTCGCAGCGCCGGGGGGCGACCCGGCCACCCGGGACAGCATGGGCAATGGCTGGACCGCGACCAGCCGCCTGTACTGCGAGGACTGCCACCGGAGCAGCGCCACGTCTCTGCGCGGCTCCCACGGTTCCAGCTACTGGTATATCCTGCGTGCACCGTGGAACCGCAACAGCGGCGAGATGGGGCAAGCGGGCACGGGGACTGCGGGGACCGCCGGTGATATCTGCTTCAAGTGCCATGATTACAGCTTCTACGCCGGTGGCAACAACGGGTCCGTGACGGAGCGCTCTGCCTTTTCCGCGGACGGCGAGTACAACCTGCACGCGGAGCACGCCGGCAGGGGCTGCACGGCCTGCCACGTCACTGTCGCTCATGGCTGGAAGATCAGAGGACTCCTGGCGAACAAGAGCGCTGCGTCTGACCCGGCGATTCCGGGTTCGGGCGGTGATCCTTCCGCCCCATCGCCGTACTATGACGGCTCCTGGCTCTCGATCAGGACCTGGAAGAGACCGGGGAATTGGACCAGGGCCGATTGTGGCGATTGCCACGCCAACGATTAGGGAAGTGCCAGGGTCTGTTGCAGCAAGGAGGTGTCCCGATGGTTCCTTGTCCGCACTGCGGGTACGAATTGACGGGCCGGTATTGCAACATGTGCGGGGCGCGCGCACATGAGGAGATCGCCGCCGGAAAGCCGCGGCGGGCGGCGCCCAAGGTAAGGGTCAAGACCAACTCCTTACGAGGCCCGTTCGCCAGGCTGCGCACGCACAAATGGACGGTCGTTGCCCTGCTGGGATTCGCCCTGTTTGCGCTTGGCCTGTTGGTGGGGCTGTGGGTCAATCCGTCCGTAAAGGCCTCTCCCGCGGTGGCAGGGAGCACCACCAGTCCAGGTGCGCCGACGCCGGCCGCCGACCAGTTGGCAGCCTTGCCGCCTATCACCCTGGCTGAGCAGTTTATGGACCAGGGAGTCGAGTACATGAAGAATGGAAACCGATCCGCATCGGTGGACAGCTTTCGGAAGGCCACAGCCCAGTTCGAAAAGGTGTTGAATGCGGAGCCTGACAACCTGTACGCCCGCAGTTATTTGGGGCTCACGTACTTCTACATCGGCGATGCAGTCAAGGCCCGGTCCACTGAGCAGGAGGTATTGGACAAGGATCCCAACTACCTCTGGGCGATCTTCAATCTGGCGTGGATCCAGGAAAGCAGCGGGAAGACCGCTGAGGCGCTGCTCCTGTACCAGCAGTATCTGGCAGTCGTTCCTGGCGAGAGAGCAAACGTACTGAAGTACGCCGAGCAGTACGAACTCATCGACAGACAGGTCGAAGCGGCGAAAAAGGCCTTGGCGAACTTCCAGGGAGGTGGCGGGCAGTGAGCAATAGGGTGTTAAGCGGTCATCACCCAGGTTACAAGCGGGTCACCGCAGGGGCAGCGCTCCTGATCCTTGCCCTCTGGGTCGCCCACCAACTGCTTTCGCCCGTTGCCGGTGCCGAGGTTGCCGGCACGGGCATAGCCCTCGGCGCGGCAGCGCCGGAGTTCGAGCTGAAGACCATTGACGGCAAAGCATACAAGCTCTCCGATCTGCGGGGACAGGCCGTATTGATCAATTTCTTCGCCACCTGGTGTCCACCGTGCAAGCGCGAGATGCCGATCTTGCAGGAAGCGTACCAGGAATACAGGGACCAGGGGATCATCGTGCTGGCCGTCAATCTCAACGAAAGTGATGTGGCGATCCGCTCTTTTCAGGAGAAGCTTGGCACCACTTTTCCGATCGTCGTTGACAAGGACGACCAGGTCAGCCGGCTGTACGATATCGTGCCGCTGCCGACCACGTACTTCGTGGACCGGAAAGGCATCGTTCAGGCCAAGTGGACGGGCGAGTTGCGAAAGGAGCAGCTGCGGTCGCTGCTCGCCAAAATCCTGTAGCGGAGGGGTTGCGTCATGGATCAGCCGAACGTTGCCCCGGAGGGCGTCAGCGAAACCGGAGCCGGCCCGCTGCGGCCCGGAAAGCCTGTCAAGGACCTGCTTGACCGTGCCTGGGACTTCTTCGCTTCCGTGCGGGTTGTGACCGTGATCATCTTCCTCATTGCAGTGGCCAGCGTGGTTGGGACCCTTATCGACCAGGAGGGGCAGTACAACTCCTGGGTGTCTCCGGCGCAGTACTATCCCCAGCGGTACGGGCAGGTCCTCGGCCCTTTGCTCTACCGCATCGGCCTGACTCGGATGTACGCATCATGGTGGTACCTTTCGCTCTTGCTGCTGCTGGGCATCAGCCTTGTGGTCTGCTCCCTGGAGCGGTTCATTCCACTGTGGCGGACTGTGCAACGGCCCAACACGTCTCCGCCAGAGGCATTTATTCAACACCTGAGACATCGCTTTGCCTTTCGGCCGCCCAACGGGGAGCCGCCGCTGGCCTTGCTGACCAGGGAGCTGCGCGCCCGGCGTTACCACGTGGTTCAGGAGGGCTCCCGTCTTTACGCAGACAAGGGGCGCTGGGGACGGTGGGGTCCCTACGTGACGCACATCGGTCTCTTGTTGATTCTCCTGGGTGCGATGGCACGGGCGATTCCCGGTGCGTCTTTCGACCAGATGATCTGGGTGCGGGATGGGGCGACCGTCAAGGTGCAAGACGCGAATTGGTACGTCCGCAGCGAGAAGTTTACTGCCGAGTACTATGCGGACGGGACGCCCAAGTCCTATCGTACCGACGCCGTGGTCATCGATGACGGCAAAGAGGTGAAGCGGCACACCATCGCTATGAACGATCCACTTTGGTACCAGTGGGTGGAACTCTATCAATCCAGCTTTCAGCAAGAGGTCGGCAAGGCCAGGGTGGTTCTCACGGAACGCCAGACGGGCAAGAGGCTTGGCACATTTCAATTGGATCTCATTCAACCGGAGAGCAGTTACAGCGTGGGGGATTACAGCCTCAATGTGAAGGAGTACTTCCCCGATTTCGGGTTCGATCAGGCTGGGAAGCCGGTCTCCAAATCGGCTCAAGTCCAAAACCCGGCCTTCATTTTTGAAGTCGTGCCGCGGGAGGGAAAACCATTCAAGCAGTGGTTCTTTGCCCTCTTCCCGGAGATGGAGTTTGACGCCAAGTCGCCGGTCCGGCTGCAGGTCCTGGATACAGAGGTTGTGTCGACCACCGGCCTCAAGCTGAAAAAAGACCTGGGGATTCCTGTCATCTACCTTGGCCTGTTCGTCACAGCACTCGGTGTGATGTGCAGCTTCTATATCGCCCATCGGCGATACTGGGCGCTGTTTGACGGTGAGCGGGTGGTCCTGGGCGGTTGGACCAACCGGAACGAGACGTCTCTGCAATCTGAACTGGATGTCCTTGGCGCACGCCTGAACCAAGAGCCCATATCCCACAAGAACCCGTCAAAGGGGGAAGAAAGATGATGGCGATTAGCACGTACCTGTTTGCTGCAACGTTTGTCCTATACGTCATTGCCTCCCTTCTCTACATCGCCAGAATTACGCTGCGGCGCCGGGATCCCCGGTACTTCGGGCAGGCCGACCGGCTGGGACGTTGGGCCTTCTGGCTGAGCGGTGCCGGCGTCCTGATCCATGGGGGAGCGATGGTCATGCGCTGGGTCTCTTCCGGGCAGGCACCCATGTCCAACATGTTCGAGTACATGTCATTGCTGGGTTGGTCGGTGATGTTGTTCTTTGTTTTGCTTTCCTTCTGGTACAGGCTTCCCGCCCTTGGCGCGTTCGTGGCTCCCGTCGGGGTCATCGTCATCGCCTACGCCTCGGTCTACCCGACGGATGTCAGGCCGCTGGTGCCGGTGCTGCAGTCCTATTGGCTGGTCCTGCATGTGACCACCGCAGCCATGGGCGAAGGGGCCTTTGCCGTCAGTTTCGGTGCGGCGCTGATGTACCTTCTGCGCGTACGCAAAGAGCAGGCTGCGCCCTGGGAGGAGCGGAACCTGGAATTCCTCTTCTACCTGCTCTCCGTTGTGGTGGCCTTCATCTCTGCGGC
>DAHVXO010000183.1 GCA_027356675.1 Symbiobacteriaceae bacterium
GGCCAGAAGCGCGTGGTCGAGGCCGAGCAGCTGCTAGTAGCGACCGGCCGGCGGCCAAATACAGCGGCACTGGCCTTGGACAAGGCCGGGGTTAAGGTTGGGAAGCAGGGGCAGGTGCTGGTTGATGACCACCTCCGCACCAGCAACCCCCGCATCTTCGCTGCGGGCGACGTCACCCTCGGCCCGCAGTTCGTTTACGTTGCAGCCTACGAGGGCGGGGTAGCTGCCGCGAATGCCCTCAACTTAGGCGAACGCAAGGTCGACCTGCGCGTCGTCCCGGGAGTGACCTTCACCAATCCCGCCATCGCCACAGTCGGGCTGACCGAAAGCCAGGCGAAGGCAGCGGGGTATGAGGTGAAGACCTCCGTGTTGCCTCTGGATGCCGTCCCCCGCGCTCTGGTTAATCGGGAAACGACGGGCGTTTTCAAGCTTGTGGCGGACGCGGAGACCGGTCGCCTGCTTGGTGCGCATGTGGTGGCCGAAAACGCCGGCGATGTGATTTACGCCGCTACCCTGGCGATGAAGCTGGGAGCTACGATTCAGGACCTGAAGGACACTCTGGCACCCTACCTGACCATGGCTGAAGGACTCAAGCTGGCAGCCCTCACCTTTGACATGGACGTGTCCAAGCTGTCCTGCTGCGCAGGATAATAGGGCAACGCGGCCGTCTTGAGCAGGCTGATTGCCATAACTAAGGAGGAGATCGTATGGGACTTTCGGACTTCTTCCGACGGACGCCAGCTGCGCCAGCAGCAGCGCCCACCCCCGGACCCGGAGAGAAGATGGTCGTATTCAAAGAGCTAGGAATGCACTGAGCCAGCTGCAAGGCTCGGTCGAAGCTGAGCTGGAGGAGGTTCCCGGAACTCATCAGGTGACGGTCAACTTCCGAGATCAGTCGGTGACTGTGATCTTTGACCCGGCCCAAGCCACGGTGGAGAGCCTCCGGGAGGCCCTCGAGCGAGCTGGTTATCCGGCGGGCTCGGAAACGGTTCTTGCTGGTTAGAGAGAACGCATCTCGGGACTCACGTCCCGAGATGTTTCGCATTGATTGGTTATTATTTCCGAATGGCTACTATACGTCGATGCTTATCGGCGAGGCATATCGGTCGAGAAACGTCCCGACTCGAGCGGCACGATCGGCAGAATGGCCCGCGTAATGCAACCAGGCAAATCGACGCTTCCCCCTCTCAACGAACCATACACAACTATATTGAGTACGACTAAGCCCCGAAGGTGCTCCCCGCCACCGTTGTGTCCTCAGGCCCTCGCCTTCACCACGAACTTTCAGGTAAACAATAGCATTTCTTAGCGTGGAAGCCTGCGGCTAAAGGGTTCGGTGATAATCGGCGTACATGGGCCAAAAACGACGACTTTTCCAGACGTCGTAGCGGGCCTCCGGCAGGCGCTGCCTCACGCCAGCGGCTGGTTTGATGGAGAGTTGACCGTCCTCGCCGCTGATGGCCGGCCGGATTTCTACCGTGTCATCCGCCGGCATGGGCTCACCGACCCCCGCAAGATTGAACAGGGAATCCAAAACGATCCGGCCTCTCTCATGCTTTTCGACGTCATCGAGCGGTCGGGACAGCGCCTGACCTCCTGGACGCTGCGGGATCGGAGGCTGGCCTTGTCCGACATACTGCATCCCGCCGATGCGATACATCAGGTGGAGTCCTGGCCGGGCGAATCGGGTACAACGTTATTATCTGCAGTGGCCGCCCGCGACCTCGAAGGCGTTGTGGGCAAGCGTCTCGACAGCCGTTACCATCTGGACACCCGTTCACGCGACTGGGTGAAGGTCAAGTGCTGGAAGGAGAGGGAGGTCACGCTGCTTGGCCTCCGACAGGAGCCCTTCGGCGTACTGGTTGGGGACCACCCGGGCACAGTGCTCTGTGTGATCGAACTTGGCTGGGGACCCACTGAGCGATCGGCCCTCCGTCGTCTTCTGCCTGAACTTCAAGTCCGAATGGAGAAGGGCGTTTCTTGGCTCCGGCCGTACCTCACCTGCCGGATGCGGTACCGCCTGACACCAAGCGGCGTAATTCGTGAGCCAGTCTTTGCTGGTTTTGTGCAGGCTGTCGCACGGGCGGTATAGAGGAAAGCGGGCACCCCATCACTAAGTATGAGAAGCTGGGGCGCCGCCGTACGTCAGTCCCGATGTGCCTTCGCCGGAGCGCCGAAACTAAGGCATGACACCGCATTCGCATTGGGGAGAGAGCCGATGAAGGAATCGTTTTCCGAGCGCCAAGGTTTCCGGGCCCCGGAGCCACCCATCACCGTGCAAAACGACGCTCCTGACGAGCTACGTGAGGCGCTGCCGGTGATTGCCGAGCAAGCCGGCCTGCGCCCTTCTGGACAGCGGGACGTGATCTGCCGGGTGCTCCTGAAACGTCCTGACCCGTCGAACTGGAGCGACTATCCGAATATCAGCAACGAGGTCCATCACCTTCTGGAGGCGTGCCCCTGGTGGAAGGTCTATGACATTGCGGAAGGGCTGTATGCGGCGCTACCCGCCCCGCGCCGGTACCCCGTGGAGTACGACCTCGCTCCGGCGGCCCCGGAGCGGTCGCCGCAGGAGATCTTCGTGCGCAAGCTCAACGAGGTTCTGGTCGACAACGGCATCGGTTGGCTGATGAACGACCAGGGGATGATCGTGCTGCGCAGTGACTCCTTTTCGACCCAGGCGGTGGACCAGGCAACAACTGCCCTGGCTGACCGCAGCATGCACAACAGTCTTCGCGAACTGAAGATGGCGCTCGAGGGGCTGTCCCGCCGTCCCGAGCCAGACGTGACAGGTGTGGTCCAGCACTCCATGGCTGCGCTCGAAGGGCTCGTCCGCGAGATTGTGGGATCGAACCGCACGCTCGGGCAAGCCACCAAGGAGCTGGAGGCTTTGGGAGTGCCTAGCGCGCTGCAGAATGCCATCAGTGCGCTCTATGGTTATGCCTCCAGTCCGCGTGGGGGCGGGCGGCACGGTGGGGAACAGTTGCAGGTAGACCGGGCCGAAGCACAGATGCTCTTTCACCTGTCAGCCGCGCTGATTGCCTACCTGTCGGCCCGTGCCGAAGATCCCCGTAAATAGAGGAAGGCAGCATGGGGAGCGCCCCAGTGCTGCCTTCTTTGTTTGATCAAGGAGCTTGCGGCGGTTCTGTGTTCTCTGCCGGGCCGGTCGTTCCCGAATCCTGCACCTGCGGCCGAAGGAGTGTCAGCAGCAAAATGATGTGAAGCAGGGTCTCGGCATTCGCTCGGTTGAAGGCGCCGGGCTCGGCCAGACCGTGGGCGACCTCGTTGCGAAGGTTGTAGCCGCGCGGGTCAGACAGGACTACCCGCAGGTAGGCGATGACGTCGGGACCGAACACTTCACGCAGTGCAGGTTCAGAGAGTAAGGTGCCGAACGTCTTCTCACTCGTGACGCCTGGGTGCTCGGAGTCAGCGGATGTGGTGGCCACTCCCATGCGCTGCAGGAGGTGCCGAAAACCCGCCTCTACCTGGGGAATCAAGACGTGAATCGATCCAATGAAATCGCTCTCGAAGTACCGCTGCAAGCTGTAGGCTAGGAGCGTGTGGTCCCGGTCCCGGAACAGCCAGGCCTGCGTGACATAGGCGGTCAGGCGTTCACAGGTCAGTCCGTGCTCGGCTTTCAGCCGCTCCAAGATGGGGGCCAGGTAGAGCACAGCGTTGAACTGGATTTCGCGGCCAAAGTGCTGGTAAAGGTGGAACGCATCCGCTTCCTCGTCGGTCTTGGGGCTGGACGTGATGTTCCCGCGGGCGGTAACCGCTACGGGGCGAACCAGCATGTGGAACACGGTACCCTCCCGGGCGGCCTGGAGACGCTCCTGCGCGCCTTGCAGGGACGGGATAAAGGCGAGGGCGATCCGCTCCAGGGCTGGCTCAAGGCCATCAGCGACGAAATGCTGGATGATCTCTTCTACGTGTTCTTTCGGAAGACTGAACCGATAACCCAGGGCCTTGAACTCCGTTTCAACCGCCTGGCGGTTCGCCTCCTGCGCCTTAACCTTGAGGCGGTCCAGCGGCTCGGGATGCCCGATGTTGCTGTAATGCTGGAGTGCCAGGGCGTAAAAGTGTCCAGCGGCAAAGTTGCTGCCGGGCAGTCGGGAGTCTCCTTCGAGTTCAAAGGACTCACCGATCTCGATGTTTGCCTTGCGCGCCGACTCCTGATCCCCAAGGGCCTTATGGAAAGCCATCAGGCCCTTGAGCGTGAATCGGTGGGCGTTGAAATTGCCCTGGGTCCGGAACGAATCCGCCGTCCGGCGGACAAGGTCGGCTGCCTGCTGACGGAGGTTCGTGTTGCCGCCGGGCAGTTCCAAGAGGACTTCGGCGATCCGCGAGACCAACGGAAGGCGCTCGTCCGCTTCAAAGCGCAGCAGGGAGTTCATGATTTCAGCTTCCACAGCCGGAACCATCGCCTTGACGTTGAGCAGGCGGATCAACTGCGCCGTTCGGCGAAAGGCGTCATACTGCTCCAGGTCCCAGTGCTGAGCGCGGTAGTGGGGCACGCAGGCAAGGTACGCATCAACGGCCGCCCGCCCCTGCCGGAAGTCCTTGAACTTGTCCCAGAGGAAGTCGCAGTATCGCGCACGGTGGATCGGGTTGGTGGTGGTCTGCGCCCTGCTTGCGACATAGGCCTGGAGACCATCTGGCAGGTTATTCAGGTCGGGGTAGGTAGTGCCGTCCGCAGCGATATACTCCGGCCCGAAGCGTTCTCCGGGTGGGGCCGCATCGGTGGCATGGGCCCGGAACACCAGGTCCTCGAAATCGCATTCACGGGCGCGCTCGGCGTTCCCCTCGGCCGAAAAGGCTTCCCCGGCTTCGCGAAAAACACGTGCGCGGGAGAAAGCATACTTGTACTCGGTGGTATCGATCTCAACACCGGCAAACAGCTCGCTTCCGGTCGGTGCCATGTCCTTCACCTCGGGCTTTGTTTAGTCGTCGTGCACGTCCGTGAGCGCTGCTGTTGTCGCGGTGTGCTTACATCTCGGCTGTCACTCGACCGAACCTGCGCCGAAAACAAGGACCCATCGATTGATGAAGTCTTTGCGGCTGTAGGCGTGGGAGCGACAATACCAAACTCGCTTACAGCAAGTGGTCACCCAAGAGGGGGGACATTCCGGTCCTGGTCACTATCATCGTGGCCGGCCAGAACGGGGCGACGGCGGTGACCCGCGTGAAGGCCATCGGACAGGTGATAAAGCACCGTGGTGCTGCCCGGGTCTAGGATCCACTCAAAGACCCAGGGTTAGCCCATTGGGAGAGGCACGAACCGCTCGCCGAATCACGGCTGGCGGTCGACCACCATCTGCGTAGTCTGCACCACCGGGTCCACCAACGTGCGCGTCCAACCGGTCAGGGATCATTTGGGCTGCATCATGCCGGCATTCAACCAGGAGAGTTGGAGGGATTCTCCGCCGCCCGGGGCCTGCTCTTGCACCGAGGCAGCGACCTGGTCGAACTGCTCCCCGGTAAGTTCGGCCAGCTTCAGGGCGACCAGCCGGTTCAGCTTCTTGGCCGTCTCATCGGTGATTCCCCGCTGCCCATTCTCCAGCATGCAGACGAACCCCCGGCTGACGCCCAGGGCGTCGGCAAAGTCGCGTTGGCCCATCTTCAAGTGAACGCGTAGGGCCCTGACCGCTTCCGGGGTCCAGAAGGGCTGGGAGGGTGCGGTTAGCGCGGCCACCGGCTCCTTCAAGGCCCCATCGTCCCCCGGCGTGCTGAGCGCCTGAATGCCTTGTCGCCAGTACACGTCATAGACGGCGTCCTCAATCGTCACGCTCAGCGCCTGCTGGAGCCATGTCTCATACCAGCGGTGGCGTGGCCGCTGCCCTTCCAGCAGCCCGTATGTGGCATCATCCCAGTCCTCATAGGACCAACCCAACTCACCGATGACACGATCCTGGCAAAGCGTGTTCAGCGCCTTTTCGAGCCGATCTTTGTACTCTTTGGGGCGCCGAGGCGAGTCCGTAGGTAGGCCAGCGACGTCGACCAGCTCCTGTACGGTGACGCGGACCGAGCGGCTCCCGAGCTTGAAGCGGCGGCGGAAGATTAGCCCAAGGTAGCGGGTGAGCCGCTTTTCCACTACCTGGAGCGTGTCCTTGTACTGCAACGCCCTTGTGGCCAGAAGTGCCCACTCTTCCGGCGATTCAAGCAGGTAGCGGGCCAGTAGCGGACCGGGCTGCAGCTCCACCCCGTCGAGGACAATGCCTTCACCAAACACGACGGTTCGACCGGTGGTGGTATCCTCTTGACCAGCCACCACCCGTGTGCCGACCCGGTCACGGATCATCAACACCGGCGAAAGGCGGACCTGCTGCAGCAGGATAAAGTCCTGCTCCGACTGCCCCTTCCGGCGCCGAGTGACCTTCTTGGTCTGCGACAGCGGCACCTCGTAGCACTGGGTACCGCCCAGCCGGAGCACGCCCTCCTGGACCTTGAACCGATCCCGGACCCGATACGCCAGCCCCCCATCCTGAGGCTGAATACCGGAGAGTTCAAGCACATCAGCGAACGGAACATAGACCCAGTCGGGTTTCGTGCCCGTTCCCTGGCGCCATAGCTCACAGGCCGCCGTGAACGCATCCACGTCGGCATCATTCATGCGCTGGAACAAGGCATGGGTTTGTACAACCGTGAGAAGCATGGCCTGCCGGATCGACGCGGTCGCTTCGTCCACCTGAACCTGCAGACCAGCCGCAGAACCCAGCTCTGGGTTCTCGAAGTGGTACGAGTAAGTCCCGCCCTGCGCCGTTTCCCATTCTTCCAGCCCCCGGGAAAAACCCCGGTGAAGCGCCTCGAAGACCGCCTGGGTCGGATGCACCATGTGTTGGGGCACTCTGCCCTTGCTTTGTCGCCTTGCCATGTGTCCCTGCGGCCCCCATTCAGACACCAATTCCTTTTCGCGATTCGGCGCGGGACGGGCTCACCCCTGCCCGGCTCCCCGCAGGTGCTCACAGCGCTTACAAAACCCGACCAAACCACCGCCATAAGGATGAACCTGGAACAGCGAGACTTACGCTGAGACAAGCGAAAGGAACCGCGCTTACTGCTCACACATGTCGACCAGACTACTGCCGATCTGTAAGCATGCCACGCCCCACCGCTGGTTCAACGGGGGCATGCCCCGCGGGCCGCAGCCGGCAATCGATGCCGGCAACCACTGGCAGGAAGGTTCACCCCGTGCTGGCGGTCAATGAAGAGATGGCGGACTTCCTGGCGGCTGAGGCGGCAGAACGTCCCCGCAAGAGGACTAACTGCCGACGCCGGCTAAGTCTTCTGACCACCGCTGAATCTGTAAGCTGCGGCATACTTGCGGAACTTCACGGGGAACACGACGTCTGTACACTCCCATGTGAATCGTGTCGTGATCCCGGGGGCACAACAGCCAACAAGGCTGCTACAAGCCGGCGTGTAGGACGGGAGTCGGGATCTGCCTGAACCAATCCAGGTTCTGGACGTAGCGCGCTGGGGTAGAGACGGATTTCTGCGAAAGGACGCTGCCTCTATCGTTGTCAGTCTTCAGAGGCCTTCTTGATGTTCCCCTCCGAGATTGTACGTCGCGTGATCGCGCCTTCATTGTAGGTGTTGGTTGGGAATGGGGCATTGGTAGAGCAATGCAATGGCGGTGCCACATTGGGGAATCGGAGCATTGAGGCCTCAAAGCCATGGGGAACAAGGGTTTTCGGTGGGGATAACCTTGGCCGAACGCAGTAGTCTGAACACGTACCACTTTGTGGAATGGTGGATCAACAGCCACGCGAGACTACGCAGTAAGAGGTCCCACCTTATTGACATGGGGATACTGTCCGCACTTGATCCACTTATTCCCGAGGTGGCAACTGAGGGTTGGTCACAGGCCGCGCATTCGTGTGGGTAACTGGAAGAACTCTTGCGTGCCAGCTGGAGGATATGTGAACAATATCGGCCCCCAGAGAGGACCCTTATTGACAGTCGGTGTACGACTTGCGGGTGCCACCTTGCGAGCATGTGCATATGCGCCCGTCGCAGGCCGGGGTGGAGGCGGCCAGGGGCAGGGGCCGGTTAGCAGCAGCGGATCTCCAGAGCGCGCCGCCGGTCTTACCAGGTGGCTGAAGGACACGAAAAATGCCTTCCGTGACACGGTCACGGAAGGCATTCCACCAGCCGGCGCAATGTCGCCAACCCCGCATCATGGGATGCAGGGGAGCGTGGCGGGGCAGGGTATAGAGTTCAACGAAGCCAGGTGGCGTTCGCCAGTTCTATCCGGCATGATCGCACCCGGGCCAGGATGATGGCGGCTTGCGGCGATACCGCCCCCGTGACCGTCAATGTCTCGCCGTCGAAAGTCACAGGGCGGAGTTTGCGGAAGAGTCGGAGCGTGGTAGTCAGAGGGATGCGGGCGCGAATGGCCTGGATCACCTCATACCACTTTTCCGCCGGCGCCTTGTCCGAAAGCGGAGCCTCATCCTCGATCCACTCCACCTCAGAGCGAAGGACGGCCTCCGGTCGTTCCGGATCACCGAGGCGGGCCTGAAGGTCCCGCGCAACCTGAATCGCCTCATCGGATACGAACAGGCGATAGGTATTGGTGGGGTGGGCTTCAGACGCGCGGCGGCAACCACCCTTGACGGCCTTTCCGGCACCATCTGCGGGCGTTGCGACGGAGAGCTGCTCCAGCACCTCCAGGGGACCTCCCTGGTACTTGATCACCCGCATGAGGTGCTGGCGGCTGACCCCGAGAATTCCGGCCATGGCGCGCGATGACGGGGCGACAATCAGATCCGAATGTGGCTTCGGTTTACGCCCTTGGCGACCGAGGCCGGCCAGATAAAGCGCAACTCCCGTGATGTGGAGCAGGAGGGGGTGGGCGTTTGCGATTCGCGCATTGGGGCTGGCCGCCTGCATGTGTGGTATGCGGCGGATCTGCGCAGGCCCGGTGAAACCCGGGTCGCAGTATTTGGGGAGGGGAATCCGATCCAGGAAGCGCGGGTCGGCATCCGGAATTACCTGTAGAATGAGCAGGTTGAACTCGTCGCGAGAGAGATCCTTCAGGCGCGGCCAGTTAGCCTCCCACCAGACTGCCCAGTCCCGCTCCCACTCCCAGGTGCGGTATCCATTATCCCACGTGCTTTTGTACTCGGGCTGCTCAGGGGTGGCTGGCGGGGCGATCCGGGCAAACAGATCTGGCCGCAGCCAGCCGTGGAGGGGGTCAGGGTTGGCGTAACGAGCTGCACGCTTTGCCAGGTAGACGGGGGAATACCCGTGCGCGTTGACAGGTGCTGGTGAAACGGTAGCCACGCGGTATCCCTCCTCGGAAAAGTCTCTCATGCAGCACATCACGGTCAGCCCGAGGCAACTGAAAAGCCTCCATACGCAGCAGGCAAAGTGATAGTAGCGGTGGGGATCGCCTGCGCCGCGACATCGCCACCTACAGATCCAGGAACCATCGGGGACGCTGGCGGCGCCAGGAACCGGCCAAGATAGGCAGCGGCGTGATGCAACCGGGAAGGGTGCCCCTTTTGCCTGTCTCCTGGCAATGTTTATACCGCAGGCGGGCGTGAAGCGCATTGCTGTAAGCGCGTGGGTGCTTACAGCCCAGAAGGGCATCAACACAGGGCAGAGTGCTTGCATTGGCGGGAGGTTGGTCGAGTTTTTCGGTGGGGGTCTGGTCAACGCAGGCATATCGGCGCCGTGAAACTGCCTCAGTCTCTCGCAGGCCTTAGAGCCACAAGGTCTTAGCGGTCACGGTGTTAACGAGGGGCAACCAGAATTACGGTGCCGGTTTGGTCGATTTCTGTAAGCGACCGGGGGACCCAATCCACACCTCTGTGAAGGCGGAATGCCGTGTCAGCCCTGCGTCCGAGGCCTTCATGCGGGTGCTGAGGACGGCGGCGCGCGCGCCAGCATTCGTAAGCGCGATGGCGAGCCTGGGCGGCGCTCACAAAATCAGATGCGATCGACCAAGCCTCCGCCAAAACGTAAGCGCACCAATCA
>DAHVXO010000186.1 GCA_027356675.1 Symbiobacteriaceae bacterium
GGTGGTCACGGGCAGCAACCCCAGACCCGCATAGGACCCAGGCGTCCCCTCCAGCCCCGCCGGGTCGTGCACGCCGATCCCAAGCATCTGGTACCCGCCGCAGACGCCGATGGTGGCGCCCTTTGCCAGCGCATGGCTGCGCACCGCCTCAACCAACCCCCGCTCCCGCAGCCAGAGCAAGTCGGCGACCGTATTCTTCGACCCGGGGAGCAGCACCAGATCGGCCCCCGCCAACTGCTCGGGCCGGTCCACATAGCGCACCGCCACATCCGGCTCGGCCGCCAGGGGCGCCACGTCGGTGAAATTGGCCAGGTGAGGCAGGCGCACCACAGCCACGGTCAGCGCCCGCTCCCCCCCGGAATCGCTGATCGTCACGGAGTCCTCATCTTCCCAGTAGAGGTCCGCCGCATATGGCAAGACGCCCAGCACCCGCTTGCCGGTCCGCTGCTCGATCTCCGTGATGCCCGAGGCGAGGATCTCCTTCGGCCCGTGATACCGGTTCAGAATCAGCCCGACCACCCGGTCGCGATGCCGGGGCTCCAGGAGCTCCAGCGTTCCCAGCAGGGCGGCAAAGGCGCCCCCCCGCTCCATGTCCGCTACCAGGAGCACGGGCGCATCCGCAATCTCGGCGATGGCCATATTGGCCAGGTCCCGGTCCCGCAAGTTGGGCTCCGCCGGGCTGCCGGCCCCCTCCAGCACAATCCAGTCGTAGGCGGATGCCAGCCGTGACAGCGCCTCCGCCGCCACCCGGTGGCCCAGCGCCACGAAATCCGGCGCAGCGTACCCGGTGAAATCCCCGTAAGGGCGACCGTTCAGGATAACCTGGTAGGTGGTGCCCCCCTTGGGCTTGACCAGGATCGGATTGAAGTCGCTTACGGCGACGGACCCGGCCGCCTCGGCCTGCACCGCCTGCCCCCGGCCGATTTCGGCCCCGTCCGGGGTCACAGCCGCGTTCAGCGACATATTCCAGGCCTTGAACGGGGCGACCCGGTGACCATCCTGTGAAAGCAGCCGGCAGATGGCGGTGGCGATCAGGCTCTTGCCCACCCCCGACGCGGTGCCCTGGACCATGATGCAACGGCTCAACTCGGCCACCTCCCACACATCGTCAATTGAAGCACGTTTTTCAAGGCATGAACAGAATGCAGTCCGCAGACACTAGCACGAGGGGATTCGACCGTGCACGACCGGTCGAAGCCCCTGCTAACGAAAATGGTCTCGGCTTTGGCCATACCGGTCGAGACCGTGCCAAACCACAAGGAGGTGATCATATGGCCAATCAGGAGATCGACTGCACAGTCAACAGCTGCTACTACTACGGTGGCGGCGATAAGTGCCAAGCGTCAAAAATCATGGTGAGGAACAATCCGAGCACCGTGGACAAGCTGAACATGGAGATCGGCACCATCGGCGATGAGGCCAAGAACTCCAACCAGACTCTGTGCGAGACCTTCATCCCGCATGCCCAGGGGCCCAAGAACGGTATCCAGCGCATCCAGCAATAGCGACGGCCCGGAGCGGCGAAAGGGGGGGAACACCCGTGGCACGTAACCGCAAGTCCCTGCTCTCCGATGCAACCAAGCTTCGCCTCGCCCAGCTCCAGGGTGCCGGCGACCGTGTGCAGGCCGGCTACTACGGCAACCTGACCTCCCGGGAGGCGGGCAGTTTCACCAAGTTTGCGATCATCGCAGCGGAAAAGGCATTGGCCGGCGAGAACCCGACGCCCGGTGGGAGATAGGCTCGCAGTCAAGGAGCACCCGGCGGCCCGGGTGCTCCTTTTCGGCGTCTTCATCAGATCTCGGCCTGCACGGCGTTCACCGCCGCCTCCATGCTCTGATTCCGGTCACGCCGCTCATCGATGCTAATGTTCGTGACCACCCGTTGGGAGCCACCGTGGAAGGCAGCTTCATGCATCTGGAGGGCCACGTCGACCAGCGCTCGCAGGTCGCCCTCCATGACGGTTGACGTCGCGGTCACGTCATACTTGATGCCGTTGCGCTGAGCCTCCTTGCAGGCCTGGGCAATGTAGCTGGAGATGCTGGGGCTGTCAGTCCCCACGGGTACCACGCTGATTTCGAGCAGCGCCATCGCCGGTCACCTCCCCCTGAACGAATGGACGGTCCGGGACTTGACCTGCCGGACGACCTCCCCTGCGGTCATGCCGGCCGCTTCGATAACGATATACCCGCCGGTGGTTAGCTTGGCAACCTCAAACCCGTTCTCGATGAGAGCCCGTTTGACATGGTCCAGCCCGTCCTCGACGGCGACTCGCACGGCCATTCTGCTCACCTCTGCGTCAACAGGATGGATGGGGCACGCATTAGTGTGCGCAGTTGACGGAACGTGATGCACGTTCTGGTGCCTGCCGTTGGCGACGTCCTGCACAAGATCGCGGGACGCGCTGTATGATGGCCCCGTCTTGGCGCATTATGGTAGTGACCTATCACCGCTCCTGCGGAGCAAAGTCTCTACTAATATGCGCGCCGCTTACACCCCGCGCAACTCAACCTTTGTGTCACATCAGTCGTTATAGAGCACCACGTGGATCGCACCCGGACCGTGGACGCCGATGGATAACTCCAGCTCGATGTCAGCCGTGCGGCTGGGGCCGGTGATCAGGTTGAGTCCGGCCGGCATCCGCTCCAACGTGGCCAGGGTTCGGAAGTAATCGGCCACGGTCGCCAGCAGCCGGGAAGTGGGCAGAATCGCCACGTGCACCGGGGGCACCAGGCTGACCACCCGCCCCTGGTCGGGCTCGGCCATCACGGCGATGGACCCGGTCTCGGCAATGGCGAAGGCCACCGCGGTGACCCCGGCCACAGCGCTCGCCACGACCGCCCGGTCCTGGGGCCAGACGAATACCTTGAACCCAGCCGCTGCCAAGGGCTCCCGGGCAGCCAGGGCGATCGGGTCACCGTTGAGCACGACGTCGCCGGGGGCGCCCTGCGCACCCAGGTACGCCGCAACCGCCGCCCCCGCTTCCGCCAGGGTCCCGACCACCTTGAAGGTGCCGGTCAGCTTCGCCAGTTCGCTGATGAACCACTCAACTCGGGCCGCGCGCCCCGCCATCTGGGCGGGGGGCTGGGGGCCGGTGCGGACGTGTCCGGGCCGGGGAGGCGGGGCGGTGAGCGGTGCCCGACCCCGCTTGCGGGCGATCGCGGCCATAAACTGCTGCTCAGTCAGCGCCATTGATCTCGTCCCACCTTTCCCGGAACAGCTTGCCAGCCACCTGGGGGAAATCCCGAGACTTCGTCCAATTCGCGATGGGCGGCGGGTACCAACCCCCACTCACCTTCTGGGCCACGCGGGCGACACTGGCCATGAGCCGGTACCGTGCCGGACTGCTCCACGCCCAGCCCCAGAACTTCATGATCAGCGCCTCCGTGCGGGAGACGTGGTGCTCCGCCACCGCCCGTTTGCGCAGGTTAAGCAGGTGATCGTGCAGGTGAATGCCCACGGGACAGGCTTCGGTGCAGGCGCCGCAAAGGCTGGAGGCGTAAGGCAGGTCCTTCCACTCCTCCAGTCCATTCAGCAGCGGCGTCAGCACGGCTCCGATGGGCCCGGAGTACACGCTGCCGTAAGCGTGCCCGCCGATGTTCCCGTAAACCGGGCACACATTCACGCAGGCCGCACAGCGGATGCAGTAGAGCATCTCTTCAAATTCAGTGCCCACGATATTCGTGCGGCCGTTGTCCATGAAGATCACGTGCAGCTCTTCCGGCCCGTCCAGCTCGCCGGCGCCCCGTGGCCCTGTGACCATCGAAGTATAGACTGAAAGCTTCTGTCCCGTCGCCGACCGGGGCAGCAGCGAGATCAGCACCGCCGCATCCTCCAAGGTCGGGATGACCTTCTCGAAGCCGACGACCGCGATGTGGGTCTTGGGCAGCGAGGTGACCATCCGCCCATTGCCCTCATTGGTGACGAGGATGATGGTGCCGGTCTCCGCCACGACGAAATTGGCGCCGGAGACGCCCACATCCGCCGTGAGGAAGGCGTCACGCAGCTTGCCCCGGGCGAACTGGGTCAGGATCTCGGTATTGGCAGGGAGCGGGCTTTCGGAGACCTTCGACAAGGTCTCGGCCACCTGCTGCTTGTTCTTGTGAATCGCCGGCGCAATCAGGTGCGATGGGGTCTCGCCTGCGACCTGAATGATGTACTCGCCCAGATCCGTCTCGATCACGTTCATGCCCGCGGCCTGCAACACCCCGTTGAGGTGAACCTCCTCGGTGGCCATGGACTTGGACTTGATCAGGAGACGGGCCCCCGTCGCCGTGCAGATCTGCTTGACGATCTGACCCACGTCGAGGCCATTGGCGGCATAGTGGACATGCCCGCCCCGGGCCCGGATGCTGTCGGCGGCCTGCTTGAGATAGGCGTCCAGATGCTGGACCACGTGTGCGCGGATCTCCCGACCCTGGGCCTTCAACTGTTCCCGCGTGCCCAGGGTCAGGCCTTCGGCAGCCAGCCTGTCCATGTCGGCCAGGGCAGTAGTCCGCTTGATCCGAAAGTTCCCCTGGACCTTGCGCAGGGCGGCCCGCAGGGTCTCGTCCACGACCGCCTTGCGGACCCGTTCCTGGAAGGTGGTGCTAGCCACGGTTCTTCACCCCTTCCCAGAGCAGTTCTGCCAGGTGCATGGCCCGAATCGGCCGCCCCTCCCGGCTGATCCGGCCGGCGATATTCATGATGCAGGAGCTGTCCGCCCCCACCAGGAGATCGGCATGGGTGGAAGCGACGGCGGCGACCTTATCGGTCACCATCGCTTCGGAGATCTCGGGCATCTTGACGGAGAAGGAGCCGCCGAAGCCGCAACAGAGCTCCTGGCGGGGCAGGTCGACCAACTCCAACCCTTGTACATGCTTCAGGAGCGTCAGCGGCTGATGGATAACCCCCAGCTCCCGGCTCATGTGGCAGGACTCGTGGAAGGTGGCCCGGGCCTTAAACTTTGCGCCTACATCTTCGACCTTGAGGACATCGACCATGAACTGGCTGAACTCGTAAGTCCGGGAGGCGATCTCCTTCGCTTCCGGCAGCAACTCAGGATAGTAAAGGCGCACCATGGCTGCGCACGACCCGGAAGGCGTCACGATGTACTCGGAGTTGCGGAAGGCCTTGAGCCACTGCCGAGCCATCTGCCGGGCCTCGTTGCGAAAGCCTCCGTTAAACGCCGGCTGGCCGCAGCAGGTCTGCTCGGGCGGGAAATCCACCTGGGCACCGTGCCGCTTGAGCAACCGGACCACCGCTTCGCCGGTGTTCGGAAAGAACATGTCTGACAGACAGGTGATAAAAAGCGAGACGCGCATAGGCTACCTCCACTGCTGATGAACTGTCAGGTCTGGTCCATTTC
>DAHVXO010000237.1 GCA_027356675.1 Symbiobacteriaceae bacterium
CATGTACGCCGCGCTGCGGTTTACGCTGCACAAGGGCAAGCGAATTCCGTCCCCACAGTTCCTGACGCCAGGCGGCCTGACGCCGCGGGTCACCCACGCGGGGTTCTTCGGTACGACTGGAGTCGGCCCGGACCTGATGCAGGCTGCCCGTGAAGCCGTCAATGCTATGGTGGATCACGTGTCTGAGACGTACCGGCTGCCTTCTGAGGACGCCTACGTGCTCGCCAGCCTGTGCGCTGACTTGAAGATCTCCGAGATCGTCGATGCGGGTCAGTACATCGTCAGTGCCGTGTTGCCTTTGGCAGTCTTCCGCTCCCAGACCTGACCACCGGGGCCGACAAGATATCAGCGGTCACGGGAGCAAGGAGGAGCAGGGATGCAGGTTCACATCCGGATGAATGGCGCTCTGGCCACCCAGGCGGGTCGAGGACGCCTGACCCTGGAGCTTCCGGCCGAAGCCACTGTCGCCGATGTGATAGAGCGGCTTGTGCAGGAAATGCCGGACGCCCGGCCCCTGATCGAGCGGGCCGTGGCCGTGATCGCGGGCGCCCATACGCCTGCGGCGCAGCCGGTCGGCGCCGGACAGGAGGTCGCGCTGTTGCTGCCGATGGCTGGAGGGTAGGCCTGGAACAGGAGGAGGAGGGAGCACCATGGAGGATCGCAGGGCCCAGGAGACCGTGTTTGTGAACACCTTTACCAACGGGGTATTGGATCCGTCGCAGCCGATGCTCGGGCCGGTGCGAGACGGCGGGCACATTGTGGCCAACACCGCTCCCGGCTGCTGGGGCCCCATGATCACCCCCGCCATCCGGGGCGGACATGAGGTGACGCAGCCCGTCTACGTGGAGGGGGCTGAGGTCGGCGACGCCATCGCCATCCGCATCAAATCCATCCGGGTCACGTCGATGGCCACCGCCTCCGGCAACGATCAGTCGATGGAGAACCGGTTCCTGGGCGACCCGTACGTCGCCGGGAAATGCCCGAAGTGTGGCACGCTCTACCCCGAGACGCGCATCGAGGGGATCGGTCCGCAGGCGATCCGCTGCGCCAAGTGCGGAGCCGACGCCACCCCGTTCACGTTCACGAATGGCTATACCATCGCCTTTGACGCCAACCGCCGGATCGGGGTCACCCTCGACCGGGGGGCCGCCGAGCGGATCGCGCGGGACGGTCGGCGCTACATGGCCACCCCCGATCGATCGATCCAGAACCCCATCGTCACCCTTGCCCCCAGCGACATCGTCGGGGCGGTGGCCCGGCTCCGCCCGTTCATGGGCCAGCTGGGGACGACCCCGGCCCGACCGATTCCGGACTCGCACAACGCCGGTGACTTCGGCTCCTTCCTGATTGGGGCACCCCATGAGTACGCCCTGACCGCGGCGCAACTGGCGGATCGGACCGACGGGCACATGGATATCGCGCGGGTGCGTGAGGGCGCCATCCTGATCTGCCCGGTCAAGGTGCCGGGAGGCGGCGTTTACCTGGGGGACATGCACGCCCTCCAGGGCGATGGCGAGATCGCGGGTCACACCTGCGATGTATCCGGCATGGTGACGCTGCAGGTGCACGTGCTGGAGGGGCTGAAGTTGGAGGGGCCGCTGCTGCTGCCGGTTGCCGAGGACCTGCCCTACCTGGCCCGCCCGCTGACGCGGCAGGAGAAGGCGGCGGCGCTGGCCGAGGCCCTGGCCTGGGGGATGGACCGGATCGAGGAGAGCCTGCCCCTGGCGGTGGTTGGGACCGGCCCGGACCTGAACGCCGCCACCGATAACGGCCTTCAGCGTGCCGCTGACCTGATGGGAATGACGGTTCCGGAGGTGAAGAACCGGGCGACCATCACCGGTGCGATCCAGATTGGCCGCCATCCCGGGGTGGTGACGGTCACGTTCCTGGTACCGCTCGACCGGCTGGAGCGGCTCGGAATTGCCGGGCTGGCCCGGGAGCAGTACGGAGAGAACTGAGACCACATAGAGAATCGGTAGGCGGGCGGCTATGAGGCTTCCCGCCTACGCTGTTACCTCGGCCTTGCGGGGAAAGAATGCCTTGAGTAGCGGCGGCGTCACCAGCGTGGTGAGGAGGCTGACCAGCACCATCGCCGTATAGATCTCCGGCGTAATCAAACCCCGCTTCAGGCCAATGGTGGCCACGATCAGGCCGACCTCGCCTCGGGCCACCATGCCGGCCCCGATGCCCAGCGCCTCCCGCCGGGGCATGCGGGTGAGCAGGGCGCCGGCGCCACAGCCGAACACCTTGGTCAGCACAGCAACCAGGCTCAGGACGACCACGAACGCCACGTACCCAGCCGTCATCCCCCCGAACTGGGCCGAGAGTCCCACACTGACGAAGAAGAAAGGCACGAAGAAGCCAAACGCCGTCTTTTCCATATCATGCAGCAGTTTTTCCTGGAAATCAGCGGCGCTCAGCATCAGCCCCGCCAGGTAAGCGCCGATGATACCCGCCAGGCCCGCCATCTCAGCCGTGTACGCATAGCCCACCGCTACGGCGATACCCGCCGCCAACAACGGTGCACCCACCTGGAACCCCTTCAACCACCGAATCACCGGCGGTAGCACCTTCCAGCCGACCAACCCGGCAATCACGAAGAATAGGAGCATCTTCAGAATCAACAGGCCGAGCGAGCCGCCGCCATGGCCAGCCGCTGCCGCTGCATCGCCCCCGGTGGTGCCCAGCACCACCGACAGCACCACGATGCCCAGCACATCATCGATGACCGCCGCCGCCAAGATGGTCACCCCGGCTCTCGCCTGCAGATAGCCCAGTTCACGGAGGGTCTGCGCGGAGATCGAAACGCTGGTCGCTACCAGGAGCACCCCGGTGAAAACGGCAGCGACACCCTGGTAGCCAAAGGCTTGTGCCACACTCCAACCGCCCAGAAAGGGGAGGGCTACCCCGCCCACTGCCACCAGCATGGCGGCGATGGCGTTGCGTTTAACATCCCCGATGTTGGTCTACAGGCCGGCGAGGAACATCAGTAGAATCACGCCCAGCTCGGCCAGCTCTTTGAGTAGGGGCGATGGGTGCACCCAGCCCAGCACCGCTGGTCCCACAATTACGCCCACCAACAGCTTACCCAATACACTGGGTTGACCCAGGCGCACGCTGATCTGGCCGGCTAGCTTTACACTCAACAGCACGATCAGAATCTCCAGGAGAAACGACACGGAGGATTCCTCCTTCAACCTAGTATGGGCAAAAAAACATGCGCATGAAACCCTGCCCTGCAAGGTGTCACGCGCATGTAAACACTCCCGGTGGAGACGGGCACTTGGCTCCTCAGCCGGCCGACCGTTGTGCCCTAGTTGTCAAGCACAATCATAGCCGATGTGCCCCGGCAGGTCAACCAGCCTCCGCCAGCTATCTCATGACAATTCATTTGCCTTGCAGGATTTGTGCGCACCGAAAGGTAATACGTATTAAGTATAATCTTTGGTGGCGGATGGTGATGCACGGTGAGTTTGCGGGGGGAACTTCTGTCGGTGCGGGTCAAGGAAGTGCTACTCGAGCAACTGCGTGCCGGGCGTTGGAAGCCTGGTGACCAGCTGCCGGCGGAGAGCGACCTGGCCGATGTGCTGGGAGTCAGCCGGCTAACGTTGCGCAGCGGTCTCATTGCCCTGGAGCGGGACGGAATCCTGATGCGCAAGCAAGGCCAGGGCACCTTCGTGGCCAAGAACAGGCAGATGGTCAAGACCCGCATCGACGACCTGCTGCCCGTCCCCGAGCTGATTCGCACGAACGGGTTTACGGCGAGCATGGAGGCGCTGACACAACGGTGGGCGCCGATTCCGCGCGCTGCGGCCGAGATGCTTGGCCTGGCCCCGGAGACCCTTGTGCTGGAGGTGCGGCGGGTCTACCTGGCTGACGAGACCCCGGCTGTGCTGGTCATCGACTACCTGCCAGAAGCGCTGTTGGCCGGAATGCCAACGCTGGACGGGTTCCAGGGCAACATGATCGCCTTCATGGACGAGCACCTGCGCATCCGCTGCGACCACGCCGTGGCCATGGTGCGGGCCGAGGCGGCCAGTGCTGAGGTTCGTTCTGCCTTGAGGCTACGCCGGGATGACCCGGTGCTGGTGATCGACCAGCTCGCGTGTGACGAGCGTGGTGGGGGACTCTGGTTCTCCCACGGGTACCACCGCTCTGACTGCATCTCCTTTCAGGCCGTTCGCAAGCGGCGCTGATGATGTTCCGCCAAACACCATGGGAGAGGGGTTCACGCATGAAAAGACGGTCCGCGCTCCGCGTCACGGCTCCGCTGCTAGCCCTGGTTTTGCTCCTTTCCGGCTGCCTGACCCAGCCCAAGAACACAGCCCCGGCACCGGCACCGGCGCCCGTGGCCTCCGGCGGTTCCGAGAAGCCTGCCTTGAAGGTGGCGCTGGTCACGGCCTCGGGCGGACTCGGCGACCGTTCCTTCAATGACATGGCCTGGGCGGGGCTCCAGCAGGCCGAAAAGAGCCTGGGCATTCAGGCCAAGGTCGTGGAACCGACCTCGGTGGCCGACTATGCCACGCAGCTCTCGGCGATGGCCTCCGACGGCTACGCCATGGTGATCGGAATCGGCTTCGACATGAAAGATGCGGTCACCAAAGTGGCCCCGCAGTTCGCCAACGTCAAGTTTGTCACGATCAACGTGCCGGTGAGCGCCCCCAACGTGGCCACGGCCCAGTTCTCCGACCACGAAGGCTCCTTCCTGGCCGGTGTTCTGGCGGCGTCGATGACCAAGACGAAGACCATTGGCTTCGTGGGCGGTGTGGATGCGCCAAACATTCGCCGCTTCCTGGTGGGCTACGAAGAAGGCGCGAAGTACGCCAATCCGCAGGTGAAGGTGCTCTCCTCGTTTGTGGGCTCCTTTGGTGACCCAATCAAGGGCAAGGAGTTTGCCCTGCAGCAGTTTAGCCAGGGCGCCGACATCGTCTTCCACGCGGCCGGCAAGACCGGCGAGGGCGTGATCGCTGCCGCCAAGGACATGAACAAGTACGCCATCGGCGTCGACCAGGACCAGGACTATATCGCCCCCGGTCGGGTATTGACCAGCATGGTCAAGCGGGTGGACGTGGCGGTGCTTGACCTGGTCAAACAGCTCAAGGACGGCACGTTCCAGGCGGGCATCCACCTGTATGGGCTCCAGCAGAACGGCGTGGGACTTTCCGAGATGAAGTACACCAAGCAGGACATCCCCAAGGACGTGCTGGACAAGGTGGAAAAGGCCCGTCAGGCGATTACCAGCGGCGATCTCAAAGTTACCGACGCCACGGCGAAAAAGTAGGGAGCATTCATGGGCTACGCGCTGGAGTTGGACGGTATCACCAAGGCCTTCGGCCCCGTGCAGGCGGTTGAAGGGGTCACCTTCCGTGTGCCTGCGCAGACCGTGGTCGCCCTGGTGGGTGAGAACGGCGCCGGTAAGTCCACGCTGATGAACATTGCCTACGGGCTGCTGCAGCCCGACGCGGGGCGCATCCGGGTGGACTGGCAAGCGGTGGTGATCCGGAGTGTCCGGCATGCTATTGAGTTGGGCATCGGCATGGTCCACCAGCATTTCATGCTCGTTCCGGCCCTGACGGTGGTGCAGAACGTAATCCTCGGCTGGGAACCCCGGCGGGGCTGGCGTCTGGACATGCGCAAGGCCGGGGAGGTGGTGGGGGAGCTGATCCGGCGCTACCGGTTTGAGATCCCCCTGGATGTGCCAGTGGGCAGGCTCCCCGTGGGGCAGCAGCAGAAGGTGGAGATCCTCAAGCTGCTCTTCCGGGGGGCCACTACCCTGATCCTGGACGAGCCTACGGCCGTGCTGACGCCGCAGGAGACCCGGGAGCTGTTTGCCAACTTCCGGGAGCTGACGGCGCAGGGCAAGACCGTGCTGCTCATCACGCATAAGCTCGATGAGGTTATGGCCATCTCCCAGCAGGTGGTGGTGCTCCGGCGGGGGCGGGTGGTGGGCGAATTGGAAACGTACACCACCAGTCACGCCGAGATCGCCCGTATGATGGTCGGGCGCGACGTGGCGCCGGTACAGGCCCCGACCGCCGAGCCCCGCCAGCGGGTGTTCGAGATATCCGACCTGGTGGTGCTGGGTGAAACGGGCCGGCCAGCCGTGCGCCGCTGCGCCTTTCATCTGCGGGCCGGCGAGATTCTCGCCATTGCCGGGGTGGCCGGCAACGGCCAGTCCGAGCTGATGGAAGCGTTGGCAGGCCTCAAGCCTGTCGTGGCCGGGTCGATTCGATTGGACGGGCGGGAAATCAATCACCTGGATCGTGCGGCCCGCCGGGACCTGGGCGTCGCCTTCATTCCGGAGGACCGTATCCACGACGGCCTGTATACCGGCTGGTCCGTGGTCGATAACCTGATCGCCGGGTTCCACGGCAAGCCGCCGTTCGCACACCCGCCGCTGGGCTGGCTGGACGGAGCGGCCGCCAACCAGGAGGCCCGAGAGTTGGTCGAGCGTTTCGGCATCAAAACAGCCGGCATCGATGCGCCGATTTCCGCTCTGTCCGGGGGAAACCAGCAGAAGGTGGTGGTCGCCCGGGAAATCAGCCATCGACCTCGCATTCTGCTGGCCTCGGAACCGACCCGCGGCGTGGACGTAGGGGCCATCGAGTCCATTCATCAGCAACTGATCCAGGCCCGAGACGAGGGGCAGGGGATCATCCTGGTCTCCAGCGACCTTGACGAGGTAATGACCCTGGGCGACCGGGTCGCCGTGATGTTCAAGGGCCGGATCGTCCGGGAATTCCGGCGGGGCGGGTACACCCGTGATGAAATCGGGCTGGCCATGGCCGGTCGGACCGGAAGTGAGTCCCCATGATGCGTCCGCTCATCACCATAGGCATTGCGTTGCTCCTGGGCGCCCTCATGATTATTCCGACCGGGGTGAGCCCCTGGACGGCCTACGGTGCACTGGCGGCCGGCGCCTTCGGGTCCTGGAGCGCCATCGCCACCACCCTGGTCCGGTCCACGCCACTGCTCTTTACCGGACTCGCGGCCGCTCTGGCCTTTCAGGCGGGCATCTTCAATATTGGTGCCGAAGGACAGTTCTACTTCGGCGCGCTGGCCGCGGCCCTGACGGCCGTCTATCTGCCCTTTCTGCCGGGATGGCTGCGGCTGCCGTTGGCGTTGCTTGCCGCAGCGGTGGCCGGTGGGCTCTGGAGTTACCCGGCGGCCTATCTGCGCTCGTCGCTGGGCGTGAGCGAAGTGCTGACCACCATCATGCTCAATAACATCGCCACGTTGCTGACGGCCTATCTGGCAACTTACCCCTTCAAAGGCGACCTGGACATTGGCGCCACCTATGCGGTGCCGGCCAAGGCGCAACTCGCCCCGCTGGGCGGGGCCGGAGCGCTCAACGTGGGCTTCCTGCTGGCACTGGCAGTGGCCGCCCTGACGTACGTGCTGCTCTTCCGGACGGCGGTCGGTTACGAGTTCCGGGCCCTGGGCGCCAACGATCGGTTTGCCCGCTACTTCGGTACGCCGATCGGAAAGCGCATTTTTCAGGGACTCTTCCTCAGCGGGGCCATCGCCGGTCTTGGCGGGGCCGAGCAGGTGCTGGGCGTTCACCACCGCTTCATCAGCAATTTTTCGCCCGGCTACGCCTTCACCGGCATCACTGTAGCCCTGCTGGCCCGGCTCCACCCTGGCTGGGTGGTGGTGACCAGTATCTTTTTCGGCGCCCTGGAGAGCGGCGCACTGCGGATGGAGGCGAATACCAACGTCTCCCGGGACCTGCTGACTGCGTTGCAGGGAATCATCATCCTGCTGTTGGCCGCCGAGGCCCTGCTCAACTGGCGCAAGCGTGCGGTGCAGAGGAGGAAGACGGCATGAATGGCTGGGGTATGGCGGAATTCCTTCTGGCCTCCACCTTGCGCGTCGTTCCGCCGATTCTGCTGGCGGGGTTGGCAGGTCTGCTCTCCATGCAGGTTGGCATGCTCAACATCGCCCTGGAAGGCATGCTGCTGGTCGGCGCCTTTGTGGGCGTGCTTTTCAGCTTCCTCACGGGGAGCGGCCTGGCAGGGCTTGTGGCTGCCACCCTGATCGGAGCGGCTACAGGGTATCTGTTCGCAGTGTTCAACCTGAAGTTCCGGGCCAACAACATCGTGGTGGGTGTGGCCGTCAACATTTTGGCCCTGGGCCTGACCACGTACCTGCTGCGGACCCTGTTCGGGGTGCGCGGCGCCTTTTCATCGCCCCGCATAGGCGGACTGCCGCTTCTGCACCTGACGTTTCTGGAAGGGGTCCCCCTGCTGCGGGCCGTCGCCCATCTGCCCGTGATGACATATGTGGCGGTGGCTACGGTGGTGGCGGTGCACCTGTTTCTCTACCACACCCCGATCGGGCTGCGGGTCCAGGCCACGGGTCAGTACCCGCTGGCCGTGACCACTGCCGGGGACAGTGTGGACGGGCTGAAGCTACTGGTGCTCGTGGTGGGGGGCGCCTTTGCCGGCGCCGGCGGCGCTCATCTTTCGCTTGGGCAACTGACCATGTTTACCGAGAACATGTCCAACGGGCGGGGTTTCATGGCCGTGGCGGTGGCGGTCTTCGGCCGCCGGACCCCACTGGGCACTTTGGGGGCGGCGCTCCTGTTCGGATTGGCCGAAACCGCGACCATGTGGCTGCAATCCTTTAGCGTGCCCCCCCAGTTGGTGCAGCTGATCCCCTATGTGCTGACGATTCTGGTTCTAGTACTGGTGGCGGTCCGGGAACGGGCGGAGTACCGTCGGGCCCAGCGTCAGGCGCTGACGACGGGCGAACAGGAGGCGTGATTCCTGGCCCGGACCCGGTCCACATGGAGAAGGAGGATCCCGATGCGGAAAAAGACAGTATTGATTGGTCTCGACGCTGCCGTGCCGACCCTGGTGGATAAGTACGTGGCGGAAGGGCATATGCCCAATCTCAAGCGGTTGCTGGAGCGGGGGACTTACTCACGCCTCCACAGCACCGTGCCTGGAATCACCCCTGTTGCCTGGGCCAGCGTTTCCACCGGGGCGTACCCCGGTACCCACGGCATCACCGACTTCATGCTCCTGGACGAGGGCGAGCCCCTCGATTCAGGACGGAACGCCTTCCTGGGCAACGAGCTCCGCGCGGAGACCATCTGGGAGGCGGCGGAGAAGGCGGGAATCAAGACGGCCGCGATCAATTTCCCACAGGCATGGCCGCCTGAAGGGCGCAGTACCTATTGGGTCGCCGGGTTCGGCTCGCCGGCAACCGGCTCTCCCTTCGAGATCCGCTCCAGCTCCTGCTTCGCCACCCCGGCGATGGCCGCCGACCTGCGGGATGCCACTGTGGTCGAATGGCAGGGCGACAGCCTCACGTTTGCGCTCATCCCGTTCAAGGATCCGCAGGGATCCGGCCCAGTGATTCGGCTGGAAAAGACGGCGGGCGGACTCCGGCTGACCGGTCCCGACGGTTCGGCCCACAGCCTGACAGCGGGGCAGTGGACGCCGTGGTTTACGGCGATCTTTGTGGAGAAGGGCGAGCGGCTGACTGGTACCTTCCGGTTCAAGCTGATCCGGCGCTCGGCCGATGGCGCCGGTTTCTCGCTGTACTGCTCCCAGGTGATGGCCGTGGAGCGAATGGCTGTTCCCACGGACTTGGGCGTGGAGCTGGTTGAGCGGTTCGGTCCCTACGTGGAGAACTCCGGCGCCCGGGGCTACGAGCGCAACTGGGTGGACCTGGAGACCTTCAGCGAGGAGAGCGAGCACAAGGCTCGCTGGATCGCCCGAGCCGCCAACTACCTGCTGACCGAGCGAGGTGTGGATCTGCTGGTGCTCAAGTGGCACTTCCTGGACCACATTCAGCACCTGATCTGGGGCAGGGTGGACCCGATCTCGCCCTGGTATCATGCCGAGACCGCCCCTTTCTTCGAGGCGGCGCTGATCCGGGCCTACCGGGCCGCCGACGAACTGATCGGTGCCTTCCTGCCGCTGCTCGATGACGGGCACGTGGTCGCCATGGTATCCGACCATGGGCATACCCCGCACCTGAAAGCCATGTCGGTCAACAACCTGCTGGCCGAGAAGGGGTATTTGAAGTTCACCCCCGCCGAGCCCCGGCCGAAGGTGCACTGGAACGAGACCCGCTTTTTCGGTGGACCGTGTTGTGGGCATATTCGCGTGAACCTGAAGGGACGCGACCCGGAGGGTATCGTCGACCCGGCCGACTATGAGCGGGCGCAGGAAGAGATCATCGAGGTTTTGCTTTCCTACCGCGATCCCGAGACGGGGATGCGGCCGGTGGCCATGGCCGTGAAGAAGCGGGAGGCCAAGGTGTTCGGTCAGTGGGGCACCCGCACCGGCGACGTGATCTTCCTGATGCGGGAAGGCTACACCGGCGACTTCAACTGGTCGCCGCTCTCCGCAGACGGGGTAGTCCTGGTCCCCATGAGCGAGGGCCTGAAGGTCACCGCGGATTACGGGCAGTACAAGTGGATCGCCAGTAAGTTCCAGAGCGCCCACGGCTGCGGCCTGCCTACCGCCGAACTGGGCCTGGGCACCGACGAGTGCGTCTTCGTCATTGCCGGACCCGGCGTGCGGGGCGGCTACCACCGGCCGCACTCAGGCCACGTGGTCGACGTGGCGCCGACCCTGGCCCACTTCGGTGAGCTTCCCTGCCCGAAGCAGGCCGAGGGCAACATCCTCGGGGATATCAGCGCCAGGAATGAGTAGCAAAACCAGACTCAGGGGTATCGCCGGGCGGGAGAAGCTCGTTGGCTTCTCACCTTACAGGTGGCGGAACTCCGAGTGTCCCATGGTTCACGCCGCCTTCCTGTCCACTCTGGCCAGGTCGGTCCGTGCCCGCCCCAGGAAGAGGCCGGCCAACAGGACCAGCATGAAGGGGACACCGGCCATGACCACAGATTGAGCGCCGCCCTTGCCGAACTGAGCGAATCCGGGGTTGAAAATCTGCCCGCCGACACCGAGGGAGATGGCCATGAGAATGACCCATCCCGCTACGGAAGCGATCAGAACCAGCCAGGCGGCCGTACTACCAGACCTGCCGCTGCCGATCTCCTGCGGCTCCATGATGTCGGACCAGAGCAGGCCCCACCGCTTGACCCGGCCGTAGAGCAGGCCCATCAGAACCGGTCCGAGTACGGCGGGGAGCAGCACATTATTCAGGGCGATGATGGAGCCCAGCACGGTGAATGGGAAGAGGCCGAGCATCTCAAGGCCCCAGGCGATAATCAGGGCGCAGGCGATGCCGCTGGCGACGGTCAGGATGATAAACTCCGTCACTTGCCGCGTCCCCTTCATGGACGGCTCCTCACCGCTGGAGAGGGCGCCAAGGCGGCCCCACATCATGTACGGAATGGCGCCAAGAAAGAAGTTGCCGATGAAGCCGAAGAGGCTGCCGAGGCCGAATGTGCCGAAGAGATCGCCGATCAGGTTGCCAATGGCGACGCCCCAGGCCGCCGCCGGGCCGAACAGCAGGGATGCTACGGGAGGAATCACCTGGGCCACGCGGATTTCGGTGATCCCAGGGACCAGCGGAATGGCCTTAAATGGGATCAGGACGCCTGCGTACACAGCAGCAATGAGGGCAGTCAGGACAATCATCCGGGTGTTCTTCCACATGGTGAACAACTCGCGCATCGACTTCACACCTTCCAATCACGAATATTTAGGTCGTAGTGTATATTAACTATTCTGTCTGTGGTTCCTGCCGCCGCCAGGCAGAATTCTGGAGATAGGCTTGGGGTGCCTATTTCAGCAACCCGTCGATCCGCCCATAACCCATGAACCGCACATAGACAAAGGCCAGCGCCATCAACAGGGCCAGTCCGACCGCAGCCCAGTCCCACCCGCCCATGCGCAACTGCAGGTAGTAGGTGCGCTGCCGGCGCGCTCCGAACCCCTTGGCCTCCAGGGCCATCGCCAGGTGATTCGTCGAACGGATGGCGCTGGCAAAGATCGGCACCACCAGGGGCAGGTGCTTGCGCATTCGTTCGATGAAGCTGCCGGATTCGACGTCGAGTCCCCGGGACTTCTGGGCCTGCACGATCGTCGCACCGGCGCCCACAAAGGTGGGGACCAGCCGCAGGGCGGTGGAGAAGGCAAAGGCAACATTGTAGGGGAGCCCGAGCCGGATCAGTCCAGTGGCGATCTCCTCATTCTTGGTGCAGGCCAGGAAGACCACGCTCCCCGCGATGGTGGCCACCAGCTTCAGCCCGGTGCCGATGCCGTATAGCAGCGACTCCACCTCGATCGGGCCGAGCAGGGGGGTGCTCCCCTTGGCCGCGAAGGACCAGGTGACGAGTGAGAAGGTCCCAATGATGGCAAGCAGGGTGCGGACCCGCTGCAGGGACGGCCACGCTCCGGCCACGTGAGCGGCAACCAGCACCAGCCCCAGGAGAATCCCGGGGACCACAGGGTGGTCGGCGGCCACGGCGAGCAGCAGGAGACCCACCAGCACGAACATCTTCGCGCGCGGGTCCAGGCGATGGAGGGGTGAGTTCGTATCCACATACAGGTAGATGTCCACTGCCTAATCCCTCCTGATGCCGCGCAGGCACTCATGTAAACTGACCAGAGTACCACCCAGCCTGTTGGAGATCCGGACCACCTGCGGGGGCTTCAGGCTGGCCGCGATCAGTTCCGCCTCCCGGGCCATCACGGAGCGGGTGGGGCCATCCATCCAGATGCGCCCCTCCTTGACGACGACGGTGCGGTGAGCATACTCCGCCACCACCCACATGGTGTGCGTGACGCAGATGATGGTGTGACCCATCTCGTTCAGGTGCCGCACCAGTTCCATCATCCGACGCTGCTCCATGTAGTCGAGCCCGGTGGTCGGCTCATCCAGAATGATCACCTGGGGGCGGGTCGCCAGGATCGAGGCAACGGCCACCAGCTGCCGCTCCCCTTTGGTCAGGGCGAAGGGGTCTTCGGCCTCGCGGCCCTGCAGGCCCACGGCCGCCAGTGCCTCCTCGACCCGGACCTCTACCTCGCCGGGGGGGACGCCGTGGTTGCGGGGCCCGAAGGCGACCTCCTCTGCCACCGTTTCGGCGAAGATCTGGTGGTCTGGGTTCTGAAAGACATAGCCCACAGTGCGCCCCAACTGCAGCACAGTCTGCCCCGCGGTGGGGATGCCCAGCACGCGCACCTCGCCCCTCGTCGGCATCAGGAGGCCATTGAGGTGCTTGACCAGGGTGGTTTTTCCAGAGCCGTTCTGCCCCACCACGGCCACGAATTCGCCGCGGTGGATGGTCAGGCTGGCGCCTTGCAGAGCGACCACACCATTGGGGTACCGGTGCTCAAGGTCTCGCACCTGGATCACCGGCTTGTTTTGGCCCTGGCGGGTGAGGTCCTCCGCCTCAAGCAGTGCCAGGACGCCGAGATCTACCCGGTAACCGGCGGCGGCCAGGCTCTCTGCCGCCTCCGCAACGGTCAGAGCCGGGGGAAGGCCGAGGCGGGCGGTCAACTGAGCGGCGCCCAGCGGCTGTACGCCAAGCTCTTCCAGCCAGTCCGCCCGGGTCAGGACGTCACGTGGGGCGCCCTGGGCCAGGATCCGGCCCTGATGCAGCACGACCACCCGGTCGGCCACCGCCGCCTCCTCGGTCTCGTGCTCAGCGATAATCAGGGTGAGTCCGCGTTCCCGCAGGCGCCGGGAGACGGTGAAGACCCCTTCCTTGCCCAGGGGGTCCAGGTCGGTGGTAGGCTCGTCCATCACCACCACCTTGGGCTCGAGGCTGAGCACGGAGGCTATGGCCAGGCGCTGTTTCTGCCCGCCCGAGAGGGTGGCAGGTTCACGCCGCTCCAGTCCCGTCAGGCCTACCGTGGCCAGGCACTCTCGCACCCGGCGCTCCATCTCCGCCCGATCCACCCCAAAGTTCTCAGGGGCGAAGGCCACTTCCAGTTCCACGTTGGTGGAGAAGAGCTGGCTCTCAAAGTCCTGAAAGACGAGCCCCACTTGCCCGGCGAGGGCGTTGACCTTCTGCCCTGAGGCCAGGCTCCCCAGTATGGTCACCTGTCCCCGGAGGTCGCCGCGGTGAAATTGCGGCACGAGGCCGTTCAGGGTATAGCACAAGGTTGATTTCCCGGCGCCGCTGGGGCCGACGACTACAATGAACTCCGAGGAGGCGACCGCCAGATCGACCCCAGCCAGGGCCGGTGCCTCCGAGTTCCGATAGGTAAAGTGTAGATCCGACAGCCTGATGGCTTCAGCCAACTGCAGTTGCCTCCTTGTCACTCCGAAAAGACTTGAGGGCGAAGCAATACCTTGAGCTGCCCATGCGCCGCCCGGAAGGCCTCCGCGGCCATATCCAGCGGATAGGTGGCCGCGATGAACCGGGTGACATCAACCTTTGCGGTGGTCAGGAGGCGGAGCGCAGGGGCGAAGGGGCCGCACCGGGAGCCGATCATGGTGATCTCATCGACCATGAGGCGGGCCCAATCCACAGCCGGCGGCGAGGTGTGCGTGGACTTGAGTACAAGGCAGCCGCGGGGTTCCAACATGGACCGGGCCCTTGCCAGACCGGAGGCCGAACCCGTGCAGTCGACCACCAGGGGAAAGGACTCTTCGCAGAGGCACGGGCGGATTCCATAGGAGGACAGAAGCGCCAGGCGCTCCGGGTGGCGCCCTGCCAGGGCGACATCGGCGCCGGACAGCGACAAGACCAGGGCTGCCAGGCACCCAAGCCTGCCGTCACCCACCACGGCTGCCCGGCTGTCTGGGCGTATGTGGATCTGCTCGAGCAGCTCCAGGGCGGCAGCGAGCGGTTCCACGAAGACCGCGGCCTCGTCGGAAACGTTCTCCGGCACGACATGCAGGTTTTGAACGGGCAGGGTGCACCAGGTTGCGAAGGCGCCATCCCGTCCGTAGATGCCCAGCGCGCTGCGGCGGGCGCAGTGATTCTGCAGTCCGGCACGGCAACGGTCGCACTCCCCGCACCCCACATTGATTTCGCCCACGACCCGCCGTCCGATCCAGGCCGAGTCACGTGGATCGCCAACGCTGTCCACCACGCCCGTGAACTCATGCCCCAGCACGCCGTGCCAGCCCTTGTAGCCCTGTGTGATCGCCAGGTCGGTGGAGCAGATCCCGGCGAGGCGAACGCTGATCCGGGCCTCCCCGCCCCGCGGGACCGGAGTGGGATGGTCCTGCACTGCCACAAGGGAGCCGTTGAAGAGAACTGCCTGCATCTTTTCCCTCCCGTAGATTTCCTCTTCCTTTCCGCGCGAAGTTCGAACTGTCCTGCAAGATGAACAGGGAGTCTCTGCTCCACAGGGGCTCCGCATAGGACGTCGCCAACGTCTCTCGCCTGCCGACCGGTGCACCCGGTATGCAGGCGTGCCAGAAGGGCGGGGCGGACGCTTCCCTTCTGGTGTCACGCACGCCCAGCAATGAAAGATCCGGACGCCGGATACGGCGCCCGGATCTTTTGTTCATCTCACCTCGCAGCACCCCTACTCGACCACAATGCTGCCCTTCATGCCCTGCTCCAGGTGCCCGGGGATTTCACATTTGTACTCGTACGTACCCTTCTTCCGGTACTTGACGGCAAACCCGAGGTCCTGGCCGGGCTCCACCTCCACCTCGAACTCGGCACTCTTGCCATCGATCACCATCTCATGCTTCTGGGTGGCGCTGTTCTTGACGCCGAATTCAAGCAGCGTGTCCACCCCCGTGGTGACACTTCCCGGGTCAAACTTGAAATCGGAGAGGGTCATCTTGATGTCCTGCATCTTCTCCTCGCCGCCACCGCCCTCGCCCTTGGCGAATTTGGCCACGGTGCCCTTACCCTTCACCACGATCTCGCCCTTCATGCCCTGGTCAAGATGACCCGGCAGTTCGCACATAATGGCATACGTACCAGGCAGCCGAAACTTTATGCCGAAGTTGACCTCCTTGCCGGCGTCGACCTCCAGCTCGTACTGGCCCTCCGGGGTATCGATCACCATCTCATGCTTCTGTTGGGCGGAATTCTTCAACTTGAACTCCAGCAGCGTGCCGACCTCGGTGTTAATCGTACCCGGCGTAAACTTGTAGTCCGTGACTGTGATACTCACGTCTTGCTGCTTCTCCTCAACCTCCTTCTTGGATTCCTTGCTGCACCCCGCGGTCAGACTGACCATCAGCAAGAGAACGAACACCACCCAGAGTCGTTTGTGCACCCCGATTCCCCCTTTGAACGATTAGCGACCAGCCCCATAATTCTGATCGGCATTAAGAATTCCGTCAGTTTTGTCTATACCCTTCTATACTAGAACTATTTTAAATTCATATTCGCATTAGTCATCTATTCGATGATGAATAGCAGAGCACGAGCATAAGAACTGTTTTTGGTATGAACTAAATGTGGCTCGTACAAGTATGAACTGACCATTACAGACAATGGAAGCCTTTGATATACTTGGGCGCGCTACTGCTTGCCATCGCGACAGCAAGCGCCTGGCACAAATAGATAACACCTACGTGGGCAAACCCCAGCCCTTAAAAACTTCGCCTGCGTCAAAGGATAGGGCAAAACTGGCACATGATGCTATCCGTCAAAAGATTGAGAATAGATGCAAGGCCGGGGGTGTTTCCGTGCGGCTGAGACTCGGGTGGGTTGTCGCGCTTCTGTTACTGGTTGGGGTAGTCGGACCTCGGCTAACTCCTACCGGCGTCTCCCAGTACGCAGGCGACCAGCGCCGCTCGGCTGAGGAGGCGCTCCAAATGGCGCATATGACGCTGGAGAACCCCCTGGAACGGATGCTGCTCGTGCAATCACTGCGCGTGCAAGAGGTCAAGCCGTTGCCCGAGGGAGCCCTGGACCACCTTGGCACAGGTCGATGTTCTCATGAAGTGCGGGTGAAGGCATACTCGCTCTTTTGGCTCCCGTACAGAGACGTCACGGTGAGGTGTGGGTCGGCGGGGGTCTCCCGTTAGCCTGGAGTGGTAGACCAGCTATTATTACGCTTCTCTCGACCCGTTGTCAGTGCCCGGCTCACAGGGCTAGCGGGTTCAGTGGCTCCGTCTGCAATCCGGTGGGCACGTTCGCTCAGAGGGGCTATACAGCGACCACTGGGAATAAATCGGGCGCCCGCTCTAGAGCGAACGCCCGATTTATTTAGAAAATTCTGTATGGTACACTGGCGGTGAGGTGATGTGCGTGCGCAGACAGCGAACCGTGTGGCACTGGCTGCTCGGCGTCCTCCTGGCGGGCATTACTGGGATGGTTGGGACCTCTGTACTGGCCGTTCAGTTCCCTCCGGCGAAGATCGCCATCGCTACAAAGGACCTGCCGGACGTGAGCGCCCACCCGATCCCGCCGGGGACACCGGTGAAGGCCGTGATCACAGGGCGTAAGCCGACCATGATTCTGCTCGCCCGGGACGGCGAGACTTGGCGTGCCTTCGTGAATCGGTCCACCCACCTGGGCGAACCGGTCATCTGGCGTGAGGATTACAACCGGTTTTACGATGTGTACTCCGGCGCCATGTGGGCCAAGGCGGGACGCCCCGTGGCGGGGCCGGCACCCCAAGGACTGGATTGGTACCCGGTCACCGTCGTAGGCGACTACGTCATCATCGACCTCTCCCGGCCGAGAGTAGGAGTGCGATACTAGAACCGGATCCGACCGCAGGGACGGTCCCGGGGATCAGCTCGGGGTCCTGCGTTGAGTTCGGACCTCCACCCCGTTCTGAGAACCAATCACGACGGTGTTAGCCATGCCAATGAAAAGGTCGGTTTCAATCACACCGGGCAGCAGCTTTAGCTCCCGATGAAGGGTGACTGGATCAGAGATGGAGCCGAAAGCACAGTCCATGATATAGTTGCCGTTGTCAGTAACGAGCGGAGCGTCACCCCTGACGCGA
>DAHVXO010000142.1 GCA_027356675.1 Symbiobacteriaceae bacterium
ACCGTGCCGGGTCACCCGAGCGAATCGGCAGCGGCTCCAGCGTGAATCGTTCCTGGATGCTCGCCAAGATCTCGGGGGCGGGCACGAAGTGCTGGTCCCAGATACCCTCGGCGCTGCCAATCGGCATATATTCGATGAACCGGACCTGCCAACCGCGGCGGGCACCCATCTCCACCAAATCGGGCACCTCGTCGTAGTTGAGTCCGCGCATGACCACCGTGTTGATCTTGATCGGAGTGAGCCCAGCCTTCTCGGCGGCTTCAATGCCGTCCAATGTGCGCTGGAGGCTGCCACCGCGGGTGATCTCTGCGAACCGGCGCGCCTTCAGGCTGTCCTGACTGATGTTTACCCGCCCTAGTCCAGCTGCAGCCAGCGGCAGGGCGTAGCGGGCCAACTTGCTGGCATTGGTGCTCAAGGCAACCTCACGAATCCCAGGCACAGCAGCGATTCGGCGTACCAGGTCCACCATCCCGGGGCGAACCAACGGCTCCCCACCGGTCAGCCGAATCTTGAATACGCCAAGGTCGGCGGCGACGCCCACCACTCGCACGATCTCATCTTCGGTGAGGTAGTCAGGGCGGTCCAGGAATGGCTGCCCAATGGCTGGCATGCAGTAGGTGCAGCGCATATCGCACCGATCCGTTACCGAAATACGCAGGTAGTTAATTGGTCGATTACCCGGGCTGACAAGTTGCTTGTCCATCCGTGATCCCTCCGGCGGAGTGATCTGTTGCTGGCTTCCCAGTATAATTCTACTGTTATACCTGATTCCTAGCGACACTCGCAAAGGACAAGAAAAGCACTATACGCCTCTCGGTCCGGCTCCCTACTAGATTCGCGCCTTCTTCACGACTTTGATCATTTGAATATCTGGGTCTTCTGTGCCCTGAACGGGCAGTCCGGCTTCAATGCATTCTTCAATATACTCCAGGTTCTCTCTGGATACGATCTCGCCTGGCAAGAGAATCGGAATGCCCGGAGGGTACACCATGATCGACTCCGCGATCACTCGACCTTCCGTGTCGTTAATGGGGAGTTCCTCGGTCTCGGCATAGAAGGCTTCCCGAGGGGACATGGCAAGGATGGGCGTCATCGGGACCTTTACCCTGACTGCATTGGCCGGGCGTGTGCGGTAGAACCGTTCAGCCAGAATCCGCAAAGCCTTCACCAAGAGGTCCAGGTCTTCCTCCGCATCACCTAGTGATATGATGCAGAGGATGTTGTACAGGTCCGAGAGCTCGACCTCGATGTTGAACTCCGCACGAAGCATGTTCTCCATATCAATCCCGGTAACGCCCAACTCCCGAACGTTAACGCAAAGCTTCGTCGGGTCGAATTCGAAGCGGGAGCTGTGCTGGCCAATGCTCTCCGCGCCAAAGCAATAAAGGCCGGGGATCTCGTTGATCGCCCTGCGGCTGTTCTCTGCCATTCGCATCGCTCTATCCACCATGGTGCGACCCTTGGTAGCGAGTTGCTTGCGGGCCACGTCCAGCGATGCCAACAGTAAATAGGACGTGCTCGTCGTGGTGAGCATTGAGATGATGGATTGCACGCGACCCGCTTGCACGTAGCCTTCCCGAATATTCAGCACGCTGGTCTGCGTCATGGAGCCGCCCAGCTTGTGGACGCTGGTGGCGGCCATATCAGCCCCGGCCTGCATGGCGCTGAGCGGCAGCTGCTCGTGGAAACAAAGATGCACGCCGTGCGCCTCGTCCACCAAGACAGGAACCCCACGGGCATGCGCCAATTCGACGATAGACTTGAGGTCGGCGGAGACACCGTAATAAGTCGGATTGATCACCAGGACACCCTTCGCGTCCGGATGCTGATCCAAGGCGTTGCGAACAGCCTCAATGCTCACGTTGTGTGCAATGCCGAGCCGGTAGTCCAACTCAGGCGTTATGAACACAGGCAAGGCGCCGGATAGCACAATGCCCGCGAGAATAGACTTGTGGACGTTACGGGGCACCAAGATCTTATCGCCAGGCCCGCAGACGCTCATGACCATAGTGATGATCGCACCGCTGGTACCCTGGACGCTGAAGAACGTATGATCTGCGCCAAAGGCTTCTGCCGCAATCTGCTGTGCTTCCAGGATGATTCCGTGCGGGTGATGCAGGTCGTCAAGGGGTGCAATATTGATGAGGTCGATAGAGAGTGCGTTCTCACCAATGAACTTGCGGAATTCGGGGGCCATGCCGGCGCCCTTCTTATGCCCGGGGATGTGGAATTGCACAGGGTTGCGGCTCGCGTGAGCAAGCAAACCCGTAAAGAGCGGCGTCTGATGCTGCTTGTTCACGAGCTCACCTCTTTGATAGATCGGCAGGTCGGCCGTCACGGAAAATGGTTCGTTATCGAAGTATAACAGAATTGGGCAGCATGTAAATGGAACCACCATGAGAGACGCCTCACTGAGGCAGGGGTTGGGGGAGACCGGCACTAATATGATAGGGGCGTCTTGCCTTTGCGGTGCATCAAGGAGGTAGCCATGCCAGCGCACGTCACATACCGGCTCAGTGTCGAGTACGCGGCTCAACGGGATGCAGAAGATCCGCTGCGCATACGCCCTGCAGAGCCAGCTTCGGCTTCGGGGTTTGGACCCGGCCGAGCACCTCGTGCTGATCAGGAGCCGTGACGGGCGAACGCTCGCGGAGGCAGACATCCTCGCCGCCATGACCCCCGAGACAACCCTGGTGCTGCTCCCCTCCGTTTTGTACCGCAGCGGGCAACTCCTGGATCTCAAGGGTTTGACTCAGGTCGCCCATGAGCGCGGGATCTTGATCGGGTTTGACTGCTCACACTCAGCCGGTATCGTGCCACATCAACTGCACGACTGGGGCGTGGACTTTGCCTTCTGGTGTGGCTACAAGTACCTGAACGGCGGTCCTGGTGCGGTTGGCAGCCTCTTCGTGCACCAGCGTCACTTTGGAAGAGTCCCCGGGATGGCCGGATGGTTTGGTTGCCAGAAAGACCGACAGTTCGATATGTCGCTGGACTTCATCCAGGCTCCCGGAGCAGGGGCATGGCAGATTAGTACGCCATCCGTACTCAGCGCCGCTGCCGTGGGAGGGGCCCTGCAGGTCTTCGCCGAGGCGGGCATCGACCAGATTCGGGCCAAGTCCGTGGCTCTCACTGCCTACCTGATCTTTCTGATGGACGAGTTGCTCGCTTCATACGGATGCGAAGTAGGGACCCCGCGCGCCGGTGCAGAGCGGGGTGGGCACGTAGCGCTTGAACACCCGGAAGCGGTTCGCATCTGCAAGGCCCTCAAGGCTCGGGGGGTCGTACCGGACTTTCGCTTCCCCAACGTGGTGCGACTGGCACCGATCGCGCTCTACACCTCCTACCAGGAGGTCTGGCGAGTGGTCCAGATCCTCCGGGAGATTATGGAGGGAAAAGCGTATGAAGCGTTCCCTGCCGAACGGGACACGGTGGCATGACGGCGCCGGGGCGCCTGCCGACGGCAGGCGCCCCGCTGTGTTCGGGTCGTATCCTCCCGATTTGGGATCAGAAATCGGGAACTGAGAATCATACCGTTGACGGAGGCACATCGGCAGCGTGTCGTGCCGCAACGACGGCACCTCCAAACTCATGGGAACGTAAGGGGGTGCTATCACGGATACAGCAACACCTTGGTCGCCTGCCGCTCATCAAAGAGCCGGTACCCTTCGGCAACGTCCTCCAGGGCCATACGGTGGCTGACAACAATGGTCGGATCGATGCGCCCGGCCTCCACCAGGGCCAGTGTCGCGTCCATGTGACGCGGGATGTTGGCCAGGCCGATGCGGAAGGAGATATCCTTCACCAGGCTGGTCATCAGCGGGAAGGGGAAGGTCTCCTCGGCAGTAACGCCCACTGCTGAAATGCGCCCGCCACCGCGGACCAGGTCGAACGCCATGGCAATGGTACGGCTACCGCCCACGGCCTCGATGACCACGTCAGCCCCTTCTCCCCCGGTCAGTTCGTTGACTCGGTTGATCGGATTCACCTGCGAGGCGGTGACCGCGATTGCGCCCATGCCTTCGGCCATGGCCGTCCGTTCACGCAAGAGGTCGATAGCCAGCACCCGCCCGGCACCCAAGGCGACGGCACTCTGAACCGCCATCAAACCCACCGGTCCGCACCCGATGACGGCAACCGTCTCCCCAGGCCTCAGCTGGGCGTTCACGACGGCACCATATGCCGTGGTTAAAATATCACCAGTGAACAGCGCGTGCTCATCAGAGATGCGCTGCGGCAGACGCCGGAGGGCCACATCCGCGAACGGAATCCGGGCATACTCGGCTTGGGTGCCCTGCAGGTTGCCGAAGCCCAGGCCATACCCAAGGATGCCGCCTTCCTGACACTGGTTGAAGTCTCCCCGACGGCAGGCTGGACAGATACCACAGGCCACATGGAAGGACCCTACGACACGGTCGCCCTTCTTGAAAAGGCGAACGTGGTCGCCAACCGCTTCGATGATGCCGACGTACTCGTGCCCAATGACCGTGCCCGGCAAGACGCCCGGGATTGCCCCGTGATACAGGTGCAAGTCCGATCCGCAAATGGCCGAGAGGGTAACTCGCACAATCGCATCAGACGGCTGTTGAATCTCGGGTTCGGGAACATCACTGAACCGAATGTCCTTGTCCCCGTGCAGCGTTGTGCCTTTCATGTTGGATCCCCCGGAAATCTGGTGTCGATGTGGGTTGCCGCTTCCACGAGATACCGTGCCGCCGGAATGTACCCGGCAAGGGTGATAACGCTTCCCCGTACCAGCTTGATCTTTCCCCGCATGATGCCACTGATCGGTTCCATCTTCTTGTCCAATACCTGCCGCCACGTGTAGGCGTCGGCGCTCACCACGTACGGTGCAGATTCCATGTCTTCCTTGCTCGCTACCCGGGCCTCCCGGCATTCCCCGTGCCACAGATCCAGGTAAACCGCTAAATCTCGGGGGATACCCTGAGCCGGATCAACTGTGACGCGCAGCACCAGCGGCCATTCCCAGCTAGCTGCCGCCTTCTTGTAGGCTTCGCTCTCGTGCAGGCTCGCTCTGTACGCGACTGCCCAGTCCGCACTGAAGATCTCATACGCCATAGAAGTTCCCCCTAGCTGCTCAATTCCGCCATCACAGAATCGGTGTTCGTCAGATCATCCCAGTTCCCTGCGTCTTCACAGCAACAGACCCGATTCGCAACGGGACCTTAATGAAGTACACGCTTGGTCATAACATCCTGGCGGTATGATATGGGCAGTTCAACGAATGACTAGGAGGATGTAACACCATGGTCGGATTTCACAAGCGCATTTTCGCCGTACTATTGACCGGTCTGCTTGCGCTTTCACTTACTGCCTGCTCGGGCAAGGCCCCAGAGTCCGCAAAGGACGGGGGAACAGTGGCGGGAACAGTCACGGCAAGCGGCTCGACCGCTTTGCTTCCGTTGGTCCAGGCCGCCAAGGAGCAGTTTGAGGAAAAGTACAACAAGGTGACCGTCAACGTGAGCGGCGGCGGCTCCTTCAACGGCCTGAGCCAGGTCGAGAGCGGCGCCGTCCAGATTGGCAACTCGGACGTGGAACCCGCTGATGGTCAGGGCAAGGACCTGGTAGACTTCAAGGTTGCCGTGGCACCCTTTGTCATCATCGTCAACAAGGACGTCGCTGTGACCAATCTGACCATGGATCAGCTCGCGAAGATCCTGAAGGGCGACATCACAAACTGGAAGGATGCCGGAGGCAAGGATGCCAAGATCACGATCGTCAGCCGGCAGCAGTCCTCCGGGTCACGGGCAACCATCGTGGCCAAGGTGCTAAAGGGCCAAGGCGACATCGCCAAGGACGCCGTCGTGCAGGACTCCAACGGCAAGGTCCTGGACGGGGTCACGAGCACGCCCGGGGCCATCGGTTATGTAGATGCCCCCTACCTCAAGCCCGACAAGGTCAACGCCCTCAAGGTTGATGGGGTAGAGTACAGCGCCCAGGCGGTGACCAGCGGCAAGTGGCCGATCTTCGCCTACGAGCACATGTACACCAAGGGAGAGCCGGTCGGGGCGGTCAAGGCACTGCTGGACTTCATCCTGGGCAAGGACTTTCAGGAGAACACAGTAGAGAAGCTGGGCTTCATCCCCGTATCAAAGATGACCAAGTAACTGAGACCGCACGGGTGGGGGGCGCTGCCCCCCACCTTTTCATTTCGCTGCGGGTAGGACCCACCACGTCTGGTGCCGAAGTCGATATCCGCCCCATGTCCGCAAGAAGGAGCCGACGCGAATGTCATTACCCCAGCTCTTCGAGCTCGTGGATGTCTGGAAGGAACGCCCTGACCAGAACGGCCAACGCCATGCTGTCTTACACGGGCTTCACGTCAGCTTCCCCGCCCAGGGGATCTCGTGTCTGATCGGCACCAGCGGATCCGGCAAGAGTACACTCCTGCGCCTCCTGAATCGATTGGAGGACCCGGACCGCGGTCAGGTGTTGTTCAAGGAGCGCGACGTGTGCACGCTGGATCCGCAGGAGTTGCGCCGGCGGGTAGGGCTGGTCCTGCAAACCCCGGTCATGCTGCCGGGCACAGTGCACGAGAACCTGGAGGCCGGTCTGCGGATTCGCGGTCTGCGGCTGGATGACCCGGCAGCATGGCTTGAACGGGTTGGGCTGGCACCAGAATTCCTCGGGCGGGCGGCCCAAGACCTCTCCGGGGGGGAGAAGCAGCGGGTAGCGCTGGCGCGCACGCTGGCAACGGGCCCAGAGGCGCTGCTGCTGGATGAGGTGACAGGGTCTCTGGACCCCGATTCGGCGTTGGCGATTGAGTTGCTGATCACCGGTCTCGGGCTCCCGGCCGTCTGGGTTTCACATGACATGGCCCAAGTGGAGCGGGTCGCAACGCGGGTGTTCCGCCTTGAGGCGGGCGCCCTCCGGGAGGTGGAGCACAAATGACCCCCACGTCGCTCCTGTTCACCCTGGCCTTTGTGATGGTCGTGGTGGTCGTCTCCCTCTGGCAACGCCTCGATTTGGAGCGGGACCTGCTGATTGGGACGGTGCGGGCTGCAGGCCAACTCATGATAGTAGGCTACGTTCTGCTGTGGGTGTTCAGATTGGAGTCCTGGCCGGCGATGGCCGCCATGCTTGCAGTCATGCTCGGCGTGGCCTCCGCCAACGCCGCCAAGCGCGGCAAGGGCCTGCCGGGCATTCAGTGGTTGGTGCTAACAGCGATTGGTCTGGCTGAGGTGTTCACGGTCGGGCTCATGCTCGTCCTGCGGATTATCCCGCCGACCGCACAGTACATCATCCCGATTAGTGGGATGGTCATCGGCAATGCCATGGTGAACGCCGGGCTCCTCCTGAACCGGCTGCAGGGCGAGGTCGCCGCCCGGCGAGGGGAGATCGAAACTTGGCTGGCCCTGGGCGCGACACCCCGCCAGGCCGCCGCTGCCGTTCTCAAGACCGCAGTCAAGGCGGCCTTGATCCCCAGCATCGACGCGCTGAAGACTGTCGGCCTCGTTCAGCTTCCGGGCATGATGACCGGGCAGATTCTGGCCGGCGCCAGCCCGCTTGACGCCGTCAAGTACCAGATCCTTATCATGTATTCACTGTCCGCGGCAGCGGGTATTGGCAGCATCACACTGGGAGTTCTGAGCGTCACCCGGTTCTTCAACACGAACGGGCAACTGGTGCGGTAAGGGCTCTGAGCCGCTCTCCCCTGGAGAACATAGAGACTTGCGTCGGTATTCCCGTCTGATTGCGCGAAGCTGAACCGCAGCCTAACGGTAGTCTGCCCTCGGTGAGGAGTGAACCCATGGACAAAAAGCCTCCACAGGTCATGGAGGTCTTCCCCGGACTGCCTGTCAGCAAGCTGTTGGAGTATACCGGCGCTCAGTCGGTCCGCAACTTCAAGACGAGGGAACTGGTCTTTCAGCCGAAGCGAGATGATGAGAGCATCTTCTTCGTTCAGGAGGGTAAGATCCGGCTCTACATGACCGATATCGGCGGCAAGGAGTTCACCATCAACGTGCTAGCTCCCGGAGACATCTTCAGTGGCCATACCCGCTGCTTCGGGGAGGCACTGACCGATGTCAGGGTGATCGTGATGAACCGCACGCTCTTTCGTACCCTGGTGGCGCAGCACCCGGAGATCGGCATTCGGCTCATCCCAGTCCTGGGCAACAGCCTGAAGAACGCATTCGATATCATCGAAGGATTGGTCTTTAAGGCCTGTACCAACCGCCTGGCCTGGTTCTTGCTGGGGGAGGCCGAAGTGCGTGGCATCCCCACGCCGGAAGGGATCACCGTCACCATGAACCTGACCACCGAGCAGATTGCCACCCGGATCGGCGCCACCCGTCAAACCACCTCCACCCTGCTCAACGACATGGCCCGTCAGGGAATCTTCCGGCGAGACCGGAACACTCTGGTGATTCGAGACCTGGAGCGACTTCGGCGCATCAGCGCCGCACTAGACGAGATATGAATCATCAGACCGTCGGGTCAAGACCCCGCCGGTCCTTTTTTTGCGCCCAGCATGTTGGCCTTAAGGCAAAACCGAAGCCAGCTTCAACCCAGAAACACCCTGCGCACCAGGGTGTATAAGCGAAAAGCGAAGTGTCCAGGTAAGCTCGCCCAGTCGTCGTGTGCGTTGAGGAGGCGTTGCCCAAGGTGGTCTGAGGGGGCTGGGTACAAACCCAGTCCTCTACTCGAATGCGCCGGTGTCATCTAGCTGACAGACTGGCGGTGACAGACCCGGTATCTTGAGCTTGGGAACATGTTCGGCTTTCCTAAATCTATATGCTCAGGGGGATACAGCGGATGGGTAAGGTTCGGTTGATTTCAGAGCTTGCGATTGAGCCCGGCGTCCAGCGTATGGTGGAAAAGGCCCGCTCGGAGGGCATCGTGACCGCCTATGACCGTGCCGCCGCCAACGATCCGCGCTGCGGCTTCGGCCTGGCCGGTGTCTGCTGCAAGCAATGCCTCGAAGGCCCCTGCCGGGTCATGTCCGGTGGTAAGGGCCCCCAGCGGGGCGTCTGCGGCGCCACCGCAGACACCATCGTGGCCCGCAACCTGCTCGGCCTGATGACCTCTGGCGCCGCTCCTCACGTGGAGCACGCGCGTGAAGTGGTGATGACCCTGCTGGAGACCACCGAGGGCAAGGCCCCTTATGAAATCAAGGAACCCGACAAGCTGCTGGCCATCGCCGGGAAGCTCGGCATCGAGGTGGACGGCAAGCCGATCAACGAGGTGGGCAAGGCGGTGGCCCTGGCCGCACTCGCCGACTTCGGCCGCCAGACCGGTGTCATGAAATGGCTGGAGATCAACACCGCCCCCGATACCGTCAAGAAATGGGTGGAGCTCGGCATCGCCCCGGTCAACCCGCACCTGGAGATCGCCAAGTCCACCAACCGGCAGGCCATGGGCGTCGACGCCGATCCGGTCAACCTGCTGCTCGGCTCCCTGACCATGGGCCTGGTGGATGGCTACGGCGGCCTCCACATGTCCACTGACCTGCAGGATGTGCTCTTCGGCGTGCCCCGGGCCATCGACACCGCCTACCGGATGGGCGTCCTGCGTGAGGATCACGTCAACATCGCCGTCCATGGCCACATCCCGATGCTCTCCGACAAGGTCGTCCAGTGGTCGGACATGCTCAAGGCAGAGGCCATCGCCGTCGGCGCCAAGGGCATCAACGTCGTGGGCGTCTGCTGCACCGGCAACGAGATGATGATGCGCAAGGGCATCCCCTCAGCCGGCAACTACGCCAACCAGGAGCTACCGATCATCACCGGCGTGCTGGAGGCGATGGTGGTCGACTGCCAGTGCGTCATGCCCAGCCTGCCGGAGATCGCCTCGTGCTACCACACCGAGATCATCACCACCATGTCCTACGCCAAGGTGCCCGGCGCCACCCACGTCGATTTCACCCCCGAAACGGCCGATGAGAGCGCCATGGCCATCGTCCGCAAGGCGATCGCCGCCTTCCGGCGCCGTGACCCAAAGAAGATCGAGGTGCCCACCGAGACTGTGAAGGCGACCGTCGGCTTCTCCACCGAGCAGATCGTCGAGGCGCTGGACATGGTCAATCCCGGCGACCCCCTTGCACCCCTGGTCAGCGCCATCGCCAGCGGCCAGATCCTCGGTGCCGCAGCGATCGTCGGCTGCACCAACCCCCGCCTGAAGCAGGACTGGGCCAACAGCGAGTTGGCAAAGTACCTGATGAAGCATAACGTCCTGGTAGTGGCCACCGGCTGCGCCGCCCACTCCCTGGGCAAGACCGGCCTGCTCTCCACCGATGGCCTCGCGTACTGCGGCGACGGCCTGCGTAGCCTGCTGGAGACCGTGGGTCAGGCCGTGGGTCTGGAGGCACTGCCCGCCGCCCTCCACATGGGCAGCTGTG
>DAHVXO010000285.1 GCA_027356675.1 Symbiobacteriaceae bacterium
GGCATGACGGATATTGTCGCGGTCGTAGGGTTCCAGCAAGAGAAACTCCGTAGTTACCTGGGTGACAGGGTACAATACGCCGTCCAAGCTGAACAACTGGGCACCGGGCATGCTCTCCTCACTGCTGAACCGTTTATCGACGCAAAGCATGGTGGGCATGTTCTTGTTATGTTGGGCGACAATCCCTTCCTTGGTCCCGACGTGATCGAGCGCCTCGTCAACCGCCATGTGCAGTCCGGTGCGCGGGCAACCTTGCTGACGGCCAGCGTGAGCAACCCCACGGGGCTTGGGCGCGTCCTTCGTGATCCGGAGACGAACCGGTGCTCCCGGGTCGTAGAGGAGAAGGACGCAACCCCCGAACAGAAGCAGATTCATGAGATCTGGACCGGCGTCGTCGTCTTCCGGCGGGATGGGTTGGCCGACCTACTGAAGCGCCTGGACAACAAGAATGCACAGCGGGAGTACTACCTCCCGCAAACCGTCGAGATCCTGGTGCGGGAGGGTGAGCCCGTTGAAGCGGCGTTGGAGGCGTCCGAAGAGGAAGCCATCGCCCCCAACAACCGCGTCCAACTGGCCGATGCCGAGGCGCGGTTTCGCTGGCGCATCCTGGAGCGGCATATGCTCAATGGGGTCACGATCATCGACCCCAAGTCCACATTCATCGATGAAGAGGTCGAAATAGACCGCGACACGACTATTTGGCCATTTACGTTTATCCAAGGAAAGTCTGTGATTGGCAGCGAATGCAAAATCGGACCGGGATCGACGATCGTGCAGTCCCACATCGGAACTGGATGTAAGGTTGAACAATCGGTCGTGGAGCATTCAACTGTTGGTCGGGACTGCCGGATTGGCCCGATGTCGCACTTGCGTCCGGGCTGTGAACTGGCCGCGAATGTCGAGGTCGGTAACTATGCCGAGCTCAAGAAGGCCAAGGTCGCGTTGGGTGTCAAGTGTCACCACCACTCCTATCTCGGCGACGTCGAGATCGGTGAGAAGGCCAATATTGGTGCGGGTGTCATCACCAGCAACTACAACGGCGTGGAGAAGTTCCGTACGGAGATCGGTCGCGAGGCCTTTATTGGTACCAACGTCAACCTGATCGCCCCGATCACGGTGGGGGATGGCGCCCTGGTCGCCGCAGGATCGACGATCGACAAGGGAGTACCGGCCAACGCACTTGCCGTTGAGCGGGCCGAGAAAGTTATACGCGAGGGCGGAGCGGAGCGCCTGCGGGCCCGCTGGCGGGCCCGCAAGGAGCAGAGCAACAGGGAGGGCGTCTGAAGTGGTACCCTATCCAGACCGGAAACTGAAGATCTTCTCGGGTAACGCGAACCTTCCCTTGGCTCAGGCAATCGTAAGCCATATGGGAATCAGCCTTGGCGACATGAACGTCAGCCGCTTCTCCAATGGTGAAATCCGGGTCGACATCAACGAAAGCGTCCGCGGTGCGGATTGCTATGTCCTGCAGTCCGCCGTAAACCCGATCAACGAGAATCTGATGGAACTCCTGATCATCGGCGATGCACTCCGTCGGGCCAGTGCCCGCCGGATTACCGCCGTGGTGCCCCACTACTTCTACGCCCGCCAGGACCGCAAGGCCCGTGGCCGTGAGCCAATCACCGCCAAGCTGGTTGCCAACATCATCAGCACGGCTGGGTTTCGGCGGTTGCTGACCATCGACTTGCATGCCGCTCAGATCATGGGCTTTTTCGATTCCCCGGTGGACCATCTGCAGGCCGGGCCCTTGCTGGCCGAGTACTTCAAGCAGAAGGGTCTGACCAACGCCGTGGTGGTCTCCCCTGACACCGGCGGCGTGCCTCGGGCCCGGGACCTGGCCGAGCGGCTGGGCGTCGGGCTGGCCATCATCGACAAACGGCGCCCGGAGCCCAACGTGGCCGAGATTATGAACATCATCGGCGAAGTGAGCGGCAAGGCGGCCATCATGATCGATGATCTCATCGATACCGGTGGCACGATTGTGCACGGCGCCGAGGCTTTGCTGGATCGGGGGGCCACTGAGGTGTTCGCGGCATGCAGCCATGCCGTGTTCAGTGGGGCCGCTTACGACCGCCTGAGCAAGAGTGCCGTGAAGGAAGTCGTGGTGACCGACACCATCCCGGTGGACCGTGGCCGGCTGGGGGATAAGCTAAAGGTCGTCTCGGTGGCCCCGCTCCTGGCCAAGGCCATGATCCGTATTCACGAAGACCTGAGCGTCTCGAAGATCTTCGATGAGGAATCCCGGCTGTAAGGCATGCTTAAAGGTGGTGCTTCGCTTGGTGGGGGCATCGCCTTCGCGCGACCGGGCACATCGAAACGCAAGTCAGGCGGTTGGGCGATGTGATAAAGTAAAGGGAGTCAAGTCAGGAACCGATTGGAGTATGGCGATGCCGAAGCTGATCGTTGGCCTCGGGAATCCCGGGGAGAGATACGCCCGCACCCGGCATAACGTCGGGTGGGCCGTCCTCGACGCATTTGCGCGCACGCATGGTGTCACGTTGGATCGCACGGGCTTCCATGGGATCTATGGGGAGGGCCGCTGGGCGCCCAGCGGTGAGAAGGTAATCCTGCTCAAGCCCCTGACCTTCATGAACTTGTCAGGGCGCGCTGTGGCGCCACTGCTGAGTTTCTACAAGCTTACACATACGGAACTGCTAGTCGTATATGACGACCTGGACCTGCCGCCCGGAAAACTGCGGATGCGTGAAAAGGGTGGTGCCGGGGGCCACAACGGCATGAAGTCCATCATCGAGCAACTGGGGGCGGAGGACTTCCCCCGGTTAAAAGTCGGCATTGGACGCCCCGCCCCTGGCTGGGAGGTCATGGACTGGGTCCTTGCACCTTTCGGGGCAGACGATGCTGCCACGGTGGCGCAGGTGATCCCCCGAGCCGTCGAGGCTGTGGAAGCCTTTCTGACGGAAGGCCCGGTCAAGGCGATGACCAAGTACAACGGTTGACGCGGACAACCCCGCATAAGGTGCCTCTCAAGCAGAGAGACTGTCTGCCATGACCATGTTACTGCTCTCCGCGACTGCCGCGCTCGGTGCTGGCAGTGCGGCCTACTTCGGAAACCGTGTGCTCCTGGGAGCATTCGGGCGCATCGCGATGGTCCTGGCGGTCCCCTGGTGGGAGGAGGCCTGCAAAACCGTCGGCTTTGCACTGCTGCCGGGTGCGTCCGTTCTGTTGATCCATCTGTTGTTTGGCTGCATGGAGCTGACTTACGATGTCATGCGCAGCCGTACGAACGGCCGGTTCCTGGGTGCACTGTCCCTGGTCAGCCATGGCCTGATTGGGAGCGTTGCCGCGCTTGGCCTCTCATATACGGTCAGTCTTGCCTGGATGTATGCCTTTGCCGGCCTGACCCACTGCCTGCTGAACGCGGCGACCCTTCGGTTCGTCCTCCCCTCGCTGGGAGCGGATCCGCAGGTCCACCTGGACAAGTGGTGATGTTCGTGGACTGCTGCGCATACGCAAGGAATACAACCGGTGAAACCAGGGTTGACCCCGCCCGAGGACGGTCGGTATAATGAGCGCAGAATCAGATTACCAAGTGGTACCAATTGCCAGGTTGATACGGGCTGTAGCCCCCCTCTTTTGGGGCTAGAGCCCTTTTGCCGTGTTGCTTTGTGGGGAGGCTCGCCCAATGAGTACCGAAACGCTGATTTCCTTGCTTCAGGGCGCATCGGAGTTCACGTCGTTGGATGACGGGCTCAAGCGCGGTTACCCGGAGCAAATGGTCTACGGCGTCTCTGCCTCCCTGAAGACCTACATTGTTTCAGCCTTGCGCGCCAAGACACAACGACCGTGCTTGGTAGTGACCAGCACCCTCGGGCAGGCCGAGCGTTTCCGCGACGATCTGGCAACCTGGCTCCCCGACGAGGAAGTGACGGTCTTCCCGCCCATGGAGTACCTGCCGTTTGAGGTCGTGGCCCACTCTCCGGAGGTCGTCGGGCAACGGCTTTATGTCCTGGAGCGGCTCTCCCGGGGTGCGAACCTGATCGTGGTGGCTCCAGCGACGGCGCTTTTTCGGTCGCTCACCCCCCATGCGGTCTTCGCCGAGTCACTCCTGAACCTCAAGGTCGGGGAGGGTATTGGGCGCGACGAGGTGGTGAACCGCCTGGTCCGGCAAGGCTACGAGCGGGTGGACATGGTGGAGAGCAAGGGCCACCTCGCGGTGCGCGGCGAAATCGTGGACGTGTTCCCGCTGGCATCAGATTTTCCGCTGCGGCTGGCCTTCTGGGGCGATGTCATCGACGAGATTCGCCGCTTCGACCCGGCCACGCAACGAACGATGGACAAGGTCGCGGATGTCTATATCGGGCCGGCGCGGGAGTTCATCCTGCCGGCAGGGGACCTCACTTGGGCCGGCGAGAAGATTCGGCGCGACCTCGACCAGACGCTTGCCAGGCTCCGTCGCATCCGGGAGAAGCAGGCGGCCCAGGCACCTGACCCGGAGGAGCACGACAGTGATCGCCGCAAGTCCCTCCCCAAGGCCTTATTCGGTGCGAGCGATGCCGCCGCAAAGCTGCAGGAGCGGGTCGAGGGCCACCTCGCCAAACTGGACGACCGGATTTATTTCGAGGGCCTCGAGCAGTACGCGAACTTCTTCTACGATCAACTTGAGACACTGATGCACTACTTCCCGGGACGTCCGGTGGTCTTCATGGACGAACCGGCCCGCATTCGCGACGCCAGCAGCGAGCTGGAATTGCGCCATTCCGAACGCCAGGTCGCCATGATGGAGAAGGGCGGACTCCTCCCTGGCCAAATGGGGCTGTACCTGAACTTCAACGACCTGCTCACACAGTGTCGGCTGTTCCATATTATTCACTTCAGCGCCCTCGGACGCGGTGTTCCCGGTATTCGGCCACAGAACGAGGTCGGCATCTCAGCGACCAATATGCAGGAGTTTCACGGGCAGTGGCCCATGTTTCAGGAAGAGCTCCAGCGATGGCGCAAGCAGAACTATCGCATCGTGATCCTCACGGCGACTCCCGATCGACAGCAGCGGCTGCGAGAAGTCATGCGCGATGCTGACATTGAGAGTGGCGCAGGTGCCGGGCTGATCCCAGCCCCGCTGCAAGGCGCCGCCTGGGTGGGCGTGGGTTCACTCGAAGGCGGCTTCCAGTGGCCCGGGCTGCGCCTTGTGGTGGTCACGGACGGCGAGGTTTACGGCCGACCCAAGAAGAAGCGCCGTCCGACCCCGCCCCCGAGCCCCAGCGGGCAAACCGAACCCGGCGGGCCGTCCAGCCGGGATATCGCGCGCCTGGTCAGCTACCAGGACTTGAAGACCGGGGACTATGTGGTTCACGTTAACCATGGCATCGGCAAGTACATTGGTGTGCAGTCGGAGACGATCCTCGGCGCCACCAGGGATTACCTGGTCATCCGCTACGAAGGCACCGACCGGCTGAAGATCCCCACGGAGCAGATTGACCAGATCCAGAAATACGTGGGGTCGGAAGGGCACGAGCCCAAGCTCAACAAGCTCGGCGGCACCGAGTGGGCCAACATCAAGCACCGGGTGAAGGAATCGATCCGGGAGATGGCGGCCGAGCTACTGCGTTTGGCCGCTTTCCGCCGGGCTCAGCCAGGGTACGCTGCGCCCCCGGATTCGGTCTGGCAGAAGGAGTTTGAGGACGCCTTCCCCTACGAGGAGACCGCGGATCAGCTTACCGCCGTCCAGGAGATCAAGGTCGATATGGAGACCGGGCGCCCCATGGATCGCCTGCTCCTCGGCGATGTCGGCTACGGCAAGACCGAGGTGGCGCTACGGGCCGCCTTCAAGGCTGCATCCGATGGCAGACAGGTCGCCATCCTCGTCCCCACCACAATCCTGGCGCAGCAACATTACACCACCTGCAAGAGCCGCATGGAAGGCTTCCCGATCAACCTCGCCGTGCTCAACCGCTTCCGCAGTGCCAAGGAGCAGCAGAGCATCCTGAAGGGCCTGTCCGATGGCACAATCGAGGTCGTCATCGGCACACACCGGCTGCTGGCAGAGGATGTGCGCTTCAAGGACCTGGGGCTCCTGATCGTCGATGAGGAGCAGCGTTTTGGCGTCCAGCACAAGGAGCGCATCAAGCAACTCAAGACCAACATCGACGTGCTGACCCTATCGGCCACACCCATCCCGCGCACACTTCACATGGCGATGATCGGCATGCGGGAGATGTCCGTGATCACTAGTCCGCCCGAAGACCGGTACCCGGTTGAGACCTACGTCGCCGAGTACGACGAGGAGCTGATCCGGGATTCCATTGGGCGGGAGTTGTCGCGTGGTGGTCAGGTCTTCTTTGTGCACAACCGGATCCAGAGCATCGACCGGGTGGCAGGACGGATTCAGCAACTGGTCCCCGAGGCTCGCATTGCCGTGGCGCACGGGCAGATGAAGGAGGACAAGTTGGAGCAGATCGTGCTCGATTTCTTCGATGGTGAATACGATGTGCTGGTCGCCACCACCATCATCGAGAACGGCATCGACATTCCACAAGTGAATACCATCATCGTGGATGATGCCGACCACTTGGGCCTTTCCCAGTTGTACCAGTTACGCGGGCGGGTGGGACGGTCGAACCGCCTTGCCTACGCCTACTTCCTCTACAGGCGGGACAAGGTGATCACCGAGGTGGCGGAAAAGCGCCTGCGGGCGATCAAGGACTTTACGGAGCTCGGCTCTGGGTTCAAGATCGCCATGCGGGACCTGGAGATCCGCGGCGCCGGCAACATTCTGGGGCCAGAGCAGCATGGGTTCATCATTACTGTTGGCTTTGATTTGTACACTCAACTCCTAGAAGAAGCGGTGCAGGAACTCAAGGGGGAGCAGCCGGCGCCCAAGGAAGTGCAGCCGAATATCGAGCTGCAGGTCGATGCCTTCATCTCGGACCAGTATGTCTGGGATGCACGCCAGAAAATCGATGCATACAAGCGCATTATTGCCATTCGGACATTGGCGGACGCGGACGATGTGGAAGAGGAACTGCTCGACCGTTTCGGGACGCTGCCGGACCCGGTCCGCAACCTGCTGGACATCGCTCGGCTCAAGGTTGCATGCGCTCTAGCCGGGGTATCGGCCATGTCCCAGACAAAGGACCAGGTGACGGTCAAGCTCCTCCCCGCGGCGGCGGACCGCATTCCGCTGGACCGCTACGCCGTGCTGAACCGGCGGCCTGAGTTCAAGGGACGCGTGGTCGCCAAGGGTCCCAAGGTGCCGCAGTTCGCGGTGAAAGTGCACGACCTCAACCAGCGGTCGCTTCTGCGCTTCCTGCTGGAGTTATGTACCAACTTGAAGGAGTTGTCCGTCGTCTCCCTATGGTGATAAAACGGTGGTGGATCTTCACGTTAAATAGTCCTGTGCGAGCCCGGCGAGCTACTCGGCCGGGCTTTGCGTTGGGCATTGGGGAGGAGAAGCACCATTGAAAAAAGTAGTCATTCTCGCAATCGTTGCGGCCGTGATCCTCGCGGGCTGCGCAACCGCCGTACTCAAGGGAGATAGCGTGGCCAAGGTAAACGGTCAGACCCTGACCAGGCAGGAGCTCAATGTCCGGATAAACCTGTACCAACTGTTCTTTCAGCAATCCATGGACAGCCCGGGCACCAAGCAGCAACTCCTGGACCAGATGGTATCCCAACGGCTATTGCTTGAGCAGGCGGACCGCTTGCACATCGCCGTGACGAATGCCCAGATCGAAGCGGAAATGGATAAGTTCTTCGCCGTCCTAGAGCGGCAATACAAGTCCCGGGATGAGGCGGATGCCAAGCTGCAAGGGCTACGTCTGACTAACGATGATGTCGCAGGTTTTGTCCGTGACTACCTGACCAGCCAGGCCGTCTTGGACAAGAAGAAGGCGGAGGTTTCCGTAGCCGAGGATGAGGTGCGGGAGTACTACAACCAGAACAAGGATAAGCTGTATACCTTCCGTGAGGATGCTGTGCGGGCCGCCCACGTGCTTGTCCCGCTGGACCAGGAGAGCAAGGCCAAGGAGATTGCGGCCAAGGCCCGCGCCGGCGGCGAGTTTGCCGAATTGGCCCGGCTATATAGCATCGGCCTGGGCAGCAGCGGGGTTGGTGGTGACCTCGGGTACTTTACCAAGACCGCCCGGGCGGAAGCCATCAACCGCATGCTGCCGCAGAAGCAGGCCCAACTGGTGGATCAGTGGCTAGCGGATCTCAAGAAGGGCGTCAACATTGAGCAGGCTGGCAAAAATGAATAGAAGTTGCAGGCCCTGCCGTATACTACAGCAACCGAGCCGAAGTCGCTGCCCAGAAGAGGAGGGTTGTCCTTGAAGGCCACAGGAATTGTCAGACGTATTGATGACCTGGGCCGGGTCGTCATCCCTAAGGAGATTCGTAGAACACTGCGGATTCGGGAAGGCGACCCTCTGGCGATCTTTGTCGATCGGGACGGTGAAGTGATCCTCAAAAAGTACTCGCCCATCGGGGAACTTGGGGAATTCGCCAAGGAGTATGCGGACTCTCTCTACGAAGCAGTGGGTCACACGGCCCTGATCGCCGATCGGGACACCGTCATTGCGGTCTCCGGGGCACCCAAGAAGGAGTTCCTCAACAAAGCGATTGGCTCGCTGGTGGAGCGTGTGATGGAGGATCGCAAGACCCTCGTGAACAACAAGCCTGGCGAGACCAAGAACCGCGGCGCTTTAATCGGCGAGGATGACGATGACTCTCGCTTCACCGCCTATGTGATCGCCCCCATCATCTCCGGCGGCGATCCCATTGGTGCAGTCATCATCTGCTCACGTGAGCCTGATGTGCAGGTGGCGGAGACGGAGATCAAACTGGCGGAGACAGCGGCCGGATTCCTGGCGAAACAGATGGAGCCGTAGCAGCAGCGACCTTGCCCATTGAGTAGCGGACCACGGCCCGCTACTTTTTTCATGCGGTCCTTTACGCTAATCCAGTGCAAGGATATGATGGGAAGGCGCACGGCCCTGCTTTACGACTCGGCCTTTGCGGCCGCTCGGAGTTGGCATACCGGTATGAACACGATTCGTAAACCAGAAAGCTTCATACGTGGCGCGCTAATGCTCTCGTTGGCGACGCTGGTAGCGCGCCTTTTAGGCGCGTTTTACAAGCCAATCGTCGCCCGCATCTTCGCACCCTTCGATGGGCACAACGGGGCTGCCGGCATTGGGTTGACACAGGTGCCGTTAACGCCCTATATGGTGGTGCTCTCTTTTACCGCGGTCGGCCTGAACGTCGGCATTTCCCGGCTTGTCGCCGAGCGGATGGCGCTGGGCGACGTGAAGGGTGCCCGGCGGGTTTTCCGGGTCTCTTTGACCTTCGCCGCCATCCTGGGGCTGGTGGCTGCCGTTGCCCTGTGGTTCGGCGCACCCTGGGTTGCGGCCCTCATCTCCAAGGATGTGTCCGGGACCATTCCGGGGTTCCGCGCCACGGCCCCGGCTCTGTTCGTGGTCTCGATCATGGCGGCCTATCGGGGGCTGTTCCAGGGCTTCCAGCACATGACTCCCAACGCATACTCCCAGATGATCGAGCAAGTCGTCCGGGTCGTGGTTGGAATCCTGCTAACGTATGTGCTGCTGCACCGGACCGGGAGCCTGCCGCTGGGCGCTGCCGGCTTCAACCTCGGCGATTTGATCGGCGGGGTGGCGGGCCTCGTCTACTTGTTGCTGCTGGTTCGCAACGCTGGGGCAGGGCTCTGGGCGCAGGGTTCGGAGGCCGCGACCAGCGAAGGACGGGCCGCAGCTGGCCGTCCTGAGCCCACGAGCTCTTTGGTGCGGCGCATCTTCGCAGTGGCAGGGCCCATCACCATTGTCGGGGCGGTTGTACCGTTGATGATGCTGGCGGATATGTTCTACGTCTTCCGCAACCTCGCGGCGGTTGGGATGCGCGGCGACGATGTCCAGGCGCAGTTTGGCCTCCTGACCAACGCCTTCATGATCGTGAACTTGCCCGCGGTCTTTACCGCGGCCATTTACACCAGTATTCTCCCGTCCATCACCGAGGCCATGACGCTGGGCCGGGTGGAGGTGGCGCGCGCCAGGGCAGGACAGGCCTACCGGATGACCGCAGCCCTTGCCATCCCATCGCAGATGGGGCTGTACGTCTTGGCCTCCGGGCTATACGCCATCATCTACGGCGATACGGCCGGGGGTTCCGTGATGGGGGCGATGTCGTGGTCGACCATCGCCATCATGGTCCAGCAAACGACCTCAGGCATTCTGCAGGGCATGGGCAGGATCGGACTGCCGGTGCGGAATTTCGTGTTCGGCGCTATGGTGAAGGCCCTCCTGACAGCCTATTGGACCCGGCTCTGGGGGATCAATGGGGCGGCCTACGCGACCGCAGTCGGGTTCTCCCTGGCGGCCTTGCTCAACCTGTACTGGGTGGAGCGGTTGCTGGGCCGGACGGTGGACTTCCTGAGGATGTTGATCAAGCCGGCTGCCGCGGCCCTCATCATGGAAGTGGCAATCCTGGCCCTCCGGTGGCCGCTCAGTGCGGTCTTCCCGCACCCGAACTGGCTTACGCTCGCCCTGATTGGTGTGGGTGCGGTTGTCTATGGGGTGGCGCTGCTTCTGCTTGGCGGGATTGACCGCGCTGAACTGGAGCATGTTCCGCGCATCGGCCGACCCCTGGCGGCGCTCCTGGCCAGGGCCCGCCTTCTACGCTAGACGCCCAAGCCTGCTTGCCGTATGATTGGGGAAGGCAAGGGGGCTTACGGTTTGGAGCCAAGAATCAAGGCCGAAAACTTCATGCGCGGTGCGTTTTTCATCACAGCCGGGGGATTAATTTCCCGGATGCTTGGGGTGCTGTTCCGCCCGGTGGGACAGGCATTCCTGGGTGATCAGGGACTGGGACTTGTGAACGCGCCCAACTACGCGTATCAAATCATGCTGGCGATTGCGGCCACCGGGCTGAACGTGGCCATCTCGCGGCTGGTCTCCGAACGCCTCGCGGTGGAAGACTATCTGGGAGCGCGGCACGTCTTCCGGGTGGCGACCAAGACCTTGCTTATCAGCGGTGCCGTCTTCAGTCTGCTGTTCGGGCTCAGTGCCCACTGGCTGGCGGCCTCGCAGAAGGTGCCCGAAGCCTGGATTGGTTTCGTGGTGCTGTCCCCAGCCATCTTCCTTGTCACGCTGGAGTGCGCCTTTCGCGGTCTCTACCAGGGCATGCAGCAGATGATGCCGAGCGCTGTTTCGCAGGTCGTAGAGCAGGTTGGCCGTGTTGGCGTCGGACTGGTGCTCGTCGCGGTGTTCTCTCGCGTCGCCCTGAACTACGGTGCTGCCGGGCTCAACGGCGGCAATACCGCTGGGGTTTTGCTGGGCGCCTTTTATGGCGGCTGGATTTACTTCCGTGACCGGCCGACTGTGGGATGGACCACCACGGCCCCCGGGGTGGAGAGCCTGGAGAACGCCTCCACCTGGTCCCTTCTAACCCGCATCTTCTCTATCGCCATGCCACTGTCTCTGGTCGGCGCGGTGATGCCTGTGATGGGCTTCATCGATTCCAGTATCGTGACGGACAAGCTTGAGGCCCTGGGGCTGACGCATGCGATGGCGTTGGAGGCCCAGTCATACCTGGCGAATGCGGGGCAGTTGCGGGATCTCCCGCCGATTCTCACCACGGCACTTTATGTGAGTCTGGTACCCGCCGTCACCGAGGCGTTGGCAAGGGGGCGGACCGACCAGGCCCGTTATCGGGCAGCAATCGCCTTCCGGCTCACCTTCCTTATCGGGATTCCTGCCACGGTCGGCCTGCTGGTTGGTGCCAAGGATGCCTACGAGGTCATGTACAAGGGCACCGGCTACACGGTCATGGCGGCTCTTGCCTGGTCGACGCTCTCCCTCATGGTTCAGCAGACGTCCTCTGGGGTTCTGCAGGGCATGGGACTCATTTGGATCTCGGTACGAAACATCTTGCTCGGGGTGTTGGTCAAGACGGTGCTCACGTTCTGGTGGGCGGGCCTCCCTGGCGTTGAGGCGAGGGGCGCGGCTTATGCGACCGTTGTCGGGTTTGGGCTCACAGCGTTGCTCAACCTGTGGTCGTTGCACCGGACGCTGGGCCTGGGTATTCAGCTTAAGCAGGACATCGGGCTACCCACACTTGCCTCGCTGGCAATGGGTCTGGGGATCTGGCTGGTGAGCCCGGTCTCGCATCACTTCATCCACTGGGACCGCCTCGCCGGGTTGACTACAATACTGACCGGTGCTCTGATTTATCTGGTCGTGATCTTCGTGGTTGGGGGCGTCAGGGAGGCAGACCTGCATTTGATCCCTGGTGTGACGATGGGCATGATTGCGGGACTGCGCCGGCGCAGGCTGTTGAGAGACTAGAGAGCGGGGAGGTCTATGCGTGGCCATCACTATTGTAGGGTTGGGTCCGGGCGGAGCAGGGCACCTCACTGTGTCGGCTCTGGAGGCGCTACGGTCAGGCCGCCCGGTGCTCCTGCGCACTGAGGTGCACCCGACAGTGAGCGCGCTTGCGGCGCTCGGCGTTGCCTTTCAATCCTGCGACGACCTGTACGAGACCAGGCAGTCCTTTGAGGATGTGTACGACGCCATCGTGGAGCGGGTGCTCGGTTACGATGACGTGGTGTTCGCTGTGCCAGGGCATCCCCTGGTGGGCGAAAGCGTTGCCAAGCTTCTGATGGACCGGGCACCCGAGCGGGTGGAGGTACGATCGGGCCCGTCGTTCCTGGACGCCCTCTTTGTCTCCCTGCGGCTCGACCCCGTCGATGGCCTTGAGATCCTGGATGCGCTCCAACTGGACCGCCGCCTTCCGACCGGCGACCTGCCCGTGATCATCATGCAACTGCACAGCCGCACGGTGGCCTCGGATGCCAAGATTGCGTTGATGGACCGGTACCCTGATGATCATCCAGTGGTGTTGGTGCGTGCAGCCGGAGTTCCCGGGGAGGAGCGCCGGGTTGAGTGCCCCTTGCATGAGTTGGATTACCACGATTGGGTAGACTATCTCACAACCCTGTATCTGCCGCCCATGCAAGCCTCCCAGTCCGGAGACATCGATCCGGAGCGGTGGCAGCCCAGGCAGTGGCCGCTGGATCCGCTGGTTGAGGTGATGGCCAGACTCAGAGCGCCCGATGGGTGCCCGTGGGACCGGGAACAGACCCACCTGTCTCTGCGCAAGTATATGTTGGAAGAGGCCTACGAAGCGGTGGAGGCAGCGGGCTCCGGGACACCCGAGCACCTCTGCGAGGAACTGGGCGACGTGCTCCTGCAAGTGGTCTTCAACGCCCAGATGGCCCGGGAGCAAGGCGACTTTGATATGCACGATATCATTCGGGGCATCACGGCCAAACTGGTCCGACGTCACCCCCACATCTTTGGTGATGTGGTGGCCAACACGGCCGACGAGGTGACTCGCAACTGGGAGGCCATCAAGCGTGTGGAGAAGGGCGTTCCGGCGCCCCAGTCGGTACTAAGTGGCGTCTCCACTGCACTGCCGGCACTCTCCCGGGCCCATGAGGTCCAGCGGAAGGCGGCCAAGGTCGGGTTCGACTGGCCGGATATCCAGGGACCAGTCGCTAAAATCCGGGAGGAGTTGGCAGAGATTCTCGCGGCCCATACGGACGAGATTGAAGGTGAAGTTGGGGACCTGCTTTTTGCCGTTGTCAACCTGGGACGCATGCTAGGCGTAGACCCTGAAGTGGCGCTAACGGGCACTAACGCCAAGTTTATCAACCGTTTCCGGCATATTGAACGCCGGGCAGTTGCGATCGGCAGAGCCCTCCCGGAGATGACGCTGTCGGAGCTAGACGCCTTGTGGGACGAGGCTAAGCAGGCAGAATTGAACCAAAAATACGAGGAAAAATAGAAAGGGCCCTAGAAGATACAGGAGGAATTCGTCAAAAGCCCGCCGAATAAGGCTCAGCGGGTATCAAACATACCAAAGTTGCTCGAAAGGGGAGACCGATTCTTGAACAAGCAGGAACTGGTCACTAGCGTCGCCGAAAAGGCGGGCCTGACCAAGAAGGATGCCGAAAAGGCCATCAACGCCGTCATCGACAGCATCTCTGGCGCTTTGCATGGCGGTGACAAGGTTTCGCTCGTTGGCTTCGGCACCTTTGAAGTTCGCAGCCGGGCCGCCCGCTCTGGCCGCAATCCGCAGACCGGCGCTGCCATCAAGATCCCGGCCGGCAAGGTTCCCGCCTTCCGTCCTGGCAAGGAGCTCAAGGACAGCGTATAGGCTGGACCTCGACGGACCGGGCCCTCGCAAGGGGTCCGGTCTTTCTTGTGGCGTTGGGATGACCTCCTTTTTCGGCACTTCGCTGCAGTGGGGGTGCTCCTGCGACCGCTGCGGCCCGTTACTTCCTGGAGCCTCCCCACCTTGGCGGCGCCCCGTCGCTCAGGGGCACCCCTTCGCCGGGGCCACTCCCCATACCCCAAGCAGACGCTCTCCTTGCAGGTGCCCCATGCCGTTTCGTAGGAGTGATCGAACATGCGGTTAGATAAGTTCCTCAAGGTCTCACGGATCATCAAGCGGCGGACCCTGGCCAACGAGGTTTGCGATGGTGGGCGCGTTACGATGAACGGCAGGCGCGCCAAGGCCGGGGCCGAGGTCAAGGTGGGCGATCTCATCGTCATCGACTTCGGGCGCCGGCAACTCACGTTCGAGGTCCTGGAGGTGCGGGAGAACGTGCGGGCCGCAGAAGCCCGTGACCTATATACGGTCAAGTCCGAGACCTTCAAGACTGACAGCGACCTGCCCCACCTCGAGGATGACCCAGGTTGACCCCGCAAACACACAAGGGCCATGCTCTCACCGAAAGAGCATGGCCCTTGTTGTGTTGCTAGAGAACCTTGCGGTCCACGTCGCTCCCACCGTAGCTGTATACCACAGTCTGGGAGTCTTCCACCGTCTCCAAATGCACCGGCCGCTGCCAGAGATGATACAGGTGCGGCAACGTGCGCTTGACGTAGGTCGCGTCCAACTCGATGCCCTCAAACGCATGCCGCAGGTACAGTTCCCCCCGGCGCCCGAAGTCGGGGTCTTCCGCATAGATGTACGGGTACCCGCAGTTGCTAATCTGCTGGACGATCCCATCCCGCACCTTCTCCCATCCGGTGGCCGTGATCCGCCACTCGTCGCCCTGTCTGGCGAACAGGTACAGGTCCAGCTTCTCGCACAGTTCCTTGGTCAGGTAGCTGCGGATGAAGGACACGTCGGTCTCTGTCTCCCGCACCTCGAAGATCTTTTCCGGCCCATACCGGCGCTCGATGTCCTCAAAGATGTGGAAGCCCAGATGGTAGGGGTTCAACTGGAAGCGGCTCGGCGCCATCACCCCGGCATGCATTCGCGCGAACTCAACGCTTTCGTCAGGTGTGAGGTCCAACTCACGCATGATGCGGGCATGCCAGATCGAGGCCCACCCCTCGTTCATGATCTTGGTCTCCATCTGCGGCCGGAAGTAGAACATTTCCTGACGCAGCGAGGAGAGGATATCCCGCTGCCAATCCTCCAACTCCCGGTTATGCTCAAGCATGAATAGCAGCAAATCTCGCGTTGGCTGCAGCTTCTTTGGCCCCGGCGGGGCGGCCGGCGGCTGTGAGCGGCGCTCCAGGGACCAGAGGTCATCGTAAGGCGTTTCTCCACGCCGGGCCTCGGCCTCATAAGGGGATGCGGACTTCTTGGGCGGAAAGGGATCGATGTGCTCATGGATGGCCAGCACCGCGTCCAGGAATCGTTCCACCCTGGATCGCCCCAGGTCGTGCTCGTAGGTCTGGACCCGGTTGGCGAAGGTGCCCATGGTAGAGACCATGTACCGGTTGGTATTCCGGAACCGGTAGTTGTTCTTGAAGAAATCGCAGTGTGCCAGCACGTGAGCGGCAATCAGCTTGTTTTGCAGCACGGAATTCGTGTCCAGTAAGAAGGCGTAGCAGGGGTCCGAGTTGACAACCAGTTCGTAGATCTTGGACATGCCGTAGTCGTACTGGGTCTTCATCTGGTGGAAGGCCTTGCCGAAGGACCAGTGCGAGAACCGCGTCGGCATGGCGTAGGCACCGAAGGTGTAGATGATGTCAGCTGGGCAGACCTCGTATCGCATCTCAAAGAAGTTCAAGCCCTTCTTGTGGGCCAGCTCGACAATCTGCTCAATGGCCTGCTCCAGATCCGCCATATCCACGTCTGACATGGAGACCGTGCTGCCGCTGCCGGGTGGCACGATATGAACGGGCTCGCTCAGCTTAACTCACCCCCTGCGTCAGCGTTGGTCCGAAGAACGTGCGCAGTGCCGAGTAGACCTCCGATTTGTCCTTGATGACCACCGCCTGGAAGCGCTGGTGCTCAATCTCCCGGCGGTACAGGGATGCCAGGGTTGAACTGCGGTAGTAAGCCGGACCGCCGGCCGTGGAATCTATCTCGCCATACCCAAACAGGTTGCACGTGGCGAGTAGCTTCTGAACCAGCTCGACCGACCGTGCGTTGTCTGAGGACAGGTTGTCGCCATCGCTGAAATGGAAGGGGTACAGATTGTACAGGGCGGGCGGGTACTTCTCCGCGATCATCTTCAGGGCCAACTCGTAGACCGAGGAGCAACGCGTCCCGCCGCTCTCGCCCTTCGTGAAGAACTCCTCTTCCGTCACTTCCTTCGCCTCCGTGGAGTGGGCGAGGAAGTGGATGATCACGTTGTCGTACTTGGTGCGCAGGAACCGGACCATCCAGAAGAAGAAGCCGCGGGCGATATACTTCTCAAACTCGCCCATGGAGCCGGATGTGTCCATCATGGCCAGGACGACGGCGCTGGTCTGCGGCTCGAACCGCTCCTCCCAGGTTTTGAACCGGATATCCTTGCGGCTGAAGCCATCCAGGGGTGGCTTGCCGGCCAGGAGGTTCCGCTTCATGGCCTCCATGATCGTCCGCTTCTTGTCGATATTGGACTGCAGACCGGTCTTGCGCACATCGTTCCACTGGTAGCGCTTGGCTGTCAGGTCCGGCTGCCGTTTTGGATCCAAGTGCGGTAGGCCGAGGTCCTCGAACAGGAGGTTCCCCAGCTCGTCTACGGTCACGGCAACCTCGTAGTAATCGTCGCCGGTTTGATCGCCCGCACCCTTTCCCTTGCCAGGGCCCTTCTGGCTACCCGCCCCATCCTTGGCGATGACCTGGCCTTCCTTGCTGTCGCCCTGGCCCTGCCCGGAACGCGGCAACTTCTCCCAGTCGTAACGGAAGCGGTACTCGTTAAGCGAACGAATCGGCACCTTGACGGTCCGGTTGCCATCGCTGGTGATGATGGACTCGTCGCTGATGATGTCGGCGAGGTTCTTCTTGATTGCCTCTCGCACCTTCTCCAGGTGGCGGTCCTGGTCCATCTGTCCCTGGCGGTGGAGGGACCAGTCCTCCCTGGAGATGCTGAAACGGGACGAAGCCATACGATCACCTCATAAGAAGCGATATGCAGGGGGCGGGCGGCCGGTTGTCCGACCCACCCGCCCTGCGTTGGCCTGTTCGCGACTACCGGTTCAGAAGTGACCCGGTGTACTTCAACAACTCGTTGGCGCATGAGGCGCAGTAGCCATGCTGCTGCATGAGGCGGGCAACCACTTCGTTGATGCGCTTGAGTTGCTCGGCATCCGGGGTCTTCGCCGAAGTGGTGATCTTCACAACGTCCTTGAGGTCGGCGAAGAGCTTCTTCTCAATCGCCTCCTTGAGTCGCTCGTGGGAGTGGTACTCGAAGGCAACCCCCCTGCGGGCGTATGTGGAGAGCCGGATCATGATCTCTTCACGGAAGGCCTTTTTGGCGTTCTCGGAGACCCCAATCTGCTCTTCGATGGACCGCATCAGCTTCTCATCCGGGTCGTGAAGTTCATCTGTAATGGGATCCTTCATGCGGTTCCCATTGCAGTAAGACTCTACGTTGTCCAAGTAGTTGTTCAGCAGGTTGCGGGCACTCTCTTCGTACGAGTACACGAACGCCTTCTGGACTTCCTTCTTGGCCATCTCGTCGTACTCCTGACGAGCGTTGATGATGAAGTTGAGCAGGCGCTCCCGCTCCTCCTTGGTGATGGAGGGATGCTGATCAAGCCCGTCCTTGAGCGAGCGCAGGACATCCAGCGCGTTGATGCAGGCCTTTTCTGCGTTTTCGCCCTTCTGGATGATGGCCGACGAGATCCGGTTGATGACGTACCGGGGATCGACGCCGCTCATACCCTCGATGCCTTCAAATTCGACCTGGAGCTCGTGAATGTCCTTCAGCTTGAAGCCATCCACCTCAACACCGTCATACAGTTTCATCTTCTTAACCAGGTCCATACCGGCCTTTTTGGATTCCTTCATGCGGCTGAGTACGCTAAACACGGCCGCTGTGTGCAGGGCGTGAGGGGCGATATGCACATGCTTGGAGTCCGCCTGCCGGATCAGCTTATCGTAGATCCGCACTTCTTCACTTACTTTGAGGTTGTACGGGATGGGCATGACAATGATCCGGCTCTGGAGCGCCTCGTTCTTTTTGTTGGCGATGAAGGACCGGTACTCCGTCTCGTTGGTGTGCGCCACAATCATCTCATCGGCAGAGATCAGGGCAAAGCGGCCAGCCTTGAAATTGCCTTCCTGGCTGAGGCTCAGGAGGTTCCAAAGGAATTTTTCGTCAAGTTTCAACATCTCCTGGAACTCCATGACGCCCCGGTTCGCCTTGTTCAGTTCGCCGTCGAAGCGGTAGGCCCGCGGATCCGACTCGGACCCGTACTCACCGATGGTCGAAAAGTCGATGGAACCGGTCAGGTCCGCGATGTCCTGAGACTTCGGGTCAGACGGGCTAAACGTGCCAACACCGACACGCTCGGATTCCGATAGGACCACACGCTCCACCGGGACCTGTTCCACTCGCCCGTTGTACTGGTCCTTAAGCATCATTCGGCAGGATGGGCACAGCTCGCCTTCGATGACGATCCCCAGTTGCTCCTCGACCTCTGGCCGTAGCTCTTTGGGAATCAGGTGCAGGGGTTCTTCATGCATCGGGCAGCCCTTGATCCCGTATAGTGCACCATCCGGGGTCCGGCTGTAGGCCTCGAGGCCGCGCTTGAGCATGGTGACCAGGGTGGACTTGCCACCGCTGACCGGTCCCATCAGCAGCAGGATGCGCTTGCGGACGTCCAGGCGGCGGGCCGACGGGTGGAGGTACTCTTCGACCAGGCGCTCCAGGGCCTTATCCACCCCGAAGAGCTCTTGCTCGAAGAACTTGTACCGCCGAACGCCGCGCACCTCGGTCACGCCGGCTGACACCACCATGTGATAGATTCGGGCATGTGAGAACTGAGCGATCGCCGGGTTCTTGGCGACCAGCTCCAGATACTCACCAAACGAACCCTCCCACGCGAGCTTGCCCTCTGTGAGCCTGTGCTCCTCCAGGCGCTTGAGCAGATTGTCCATGCGACCGACCTCCTCCTGACATCTCAACCGGCTGTGGGTACAAAAAGACCCGACAGGCGTCTGACAGAGGCCCGAACCGTACGGGGTTGACCGGGTGGGAATCGGCAAATTTCACCTGAAGGCACAAATACATCCAATAAGTGTCATGCTAGTAATTCGCCGCCGGCCCCACCGTTCCTTCTGGTAAATACCAGAAGGAGGTACTA
>DAHVXO010000291.1 GCA_027356675.1 Symbiobacteriaceae bacterium
GGCGGTGCTCGACCTGCTTGACGCCATGAAGCCCGGGGCCCCGGTCATCCACGATGAACCGGACTCCAAGGGTTTCGCCCGCCACGACTTCAGCCGCAACATCGCTGCCATGATCGAGACCACCCACGGCGACGTCCAGAAGGGCTTCGCCGAGTCCGACCTGGTGATCGAGAAGACCTACCGGGTCCACAAGGTCCAGCAGACCTCCCTGGAACCGCACGTAGTCGTTACCTATTGGGATGCCGACGGCCGGCTGGTGGTCCGGACCTCGACCCAGGTGCCTTTCCACGTCCGGCGAATCATCGCGCCCCTGCTGGGGCTCCCGGTCAGCAAGATCCGGGTGATCAAGCCCCGCATCGGCGGCGGGTTCGGCGGCAAGCAAGAGGTCCTGATCGAGGACATCTGCGCCCATCTGACCCTGGCGACCGGACGCCCGGTCAAGCTCGAGTACACCCGGGAGGAAGAGCTCTTCGCCGCCCGCTCCCGCCACCCGCAGGTCCTGACCATCAAGACCGGGGTCAAACGCGACGGGACCATCATCGCCAACGAGATGCGGGTCATCGCCGACACGGGGGCGTACGGCTCCCACGCCTTGACCGTCCAGTCCAACACAGGCGTGAAGGTGCTGCCGCTCTACCGGGCGCCGAACCTGCGCTTCGAGTGCCACACGGTCTACACGAACCTGACGCCCTCCGGCGCCTTCCGGGGCTACGGCGTGCCACAAGGCGCCTTCGCCATGGAGTCGCACATCGATGAAGTTGCAAAGGCCCTGGGGATGGACCCCCTGGAGTTCCGGGCCAAGAACTGGGTGCGCGTGGGCGACGTCAATCCGCTCTCCAAGAAGATGAACGAGGGCAAGGAAGGCTTCTCCCAGGAGATCGCCAGCTGCGGGCTGGCGGAGTGTGTGGCAAAGACCGCCGAGGCCATCGGCTGGAAGGCGAAGCGGGGCCAGTTCGGGCCGGCCGCCGACGGCTCGCTCCCGGTCAAGGCCCGGGGCGTGGGCGGGGCCATCGCCATGCAGGGCTCGGCCATCGCCGGCGTCGACATGGGCGGCGCCATGATCAAGATCAACGATGACGGCTGTTTCAGCCTGCTCGTGGGCGCCACGGACCTGGGCACCGGGGCCGATACCGTCCTGGCCCAGATCGCCGCCGAGGTCCTGGGCTGCAAGGTTGACGACATCCTGGTCTATCCGTCTGACACGGACCTGACGCCCTTCGACACGGGGGCCTACGCCTCGTCGACCACGTTCATCTCAGGGATGGCCGTGAAGAAGGCGGCCGAGCAGGCCGCCTGGGAGATCCGCAAGGTCGCCGGCAAGCTGCTCGGGGTCTATCCGGACGACCTGCACCTGGCCGACCGGCAGGTGGTCGCCCCCGACGGCCGCGCCAAGTCGCTGATGGATGTGGCACTCTACTCCCTGCACGTCGCCGACCAGCATCAGATCATGGGGACGGCCTCGGCGGTCTCCCTCAAGTCCCCACCGCCCTTCGTGGCGCAGATGGCCGAGGTCGAGGTGGATACCGAGACCGGCCAGGTGAGTGTGCTGAACATGGCCACGGCCGTGGACTGCGGGCGGGCGATCAACCCGGTGCTGGCAGAGGGTCAGGTCGAGGGGGCCGTCGCCCAGGCCCTGGGCTACGCCACCTCTGAGGAGATGGTCTGGGATGGCGCGGGGCGCATGCTCGCCCGGGACCTGCGGGACTACCACATTTACGAGGCCAAGGAGATGCCCCACCACACGACCTTCCTGGTCGAGACCCACGACCCCTTCGGGCCGTTCGGCGCCAAGGCCGTGGCCGAGGTGCCCATCGACGCCATGGCGCCCGCCATCGCCAACGCCGTGGCCGATGCGATCGGGATCCGGATTCCCGAGCTGCCCCTGACGCCGGAGCGGGTGCTGCGGGCGATTCGGGCGCTCAACAGCGTGGTATAGAGCACGACCAGTTGTGGGGCCTGAGCAAAAACCGGGGTCGGACTTCCCATTGCACGTACGCCTGCCCTACGGGAGGAAACCCCTTGGCCTTCGTCAACGGACTCTTGCTAGGTTTCTCGATGATCCTCCCCATCGGTCCGCAGAACGTCTTCGTTCTGAACCAGGGCCTGCAAGGCAATCTGCCACGGGGATTGCTGGCGGCTACCGTCGCTGGTCTTTGTGACAGCGCACTCATTGTGCTCGGTGCGGCCGGGCTGTCCGTGGTGTTTTTCTGGTTGCCATGGCTGCGGAGCCTGCTGCTCGTGGCGGGTGTTGGGTTTCTGCTCTGGCTCGGTCTCAGTTCGCTCCGGAGCGCGGGAGCGGCAGCGGGAAGCGTGGCCCGTCAAGTCGATGCATCGCCTTCCGCGATCTTGCACTTGCGGGCTCCCTGCTAAGCCGGGTCATGACCGATCGGGCCCAACTCTGGGTGCGGCGCATATCGGGGATCGTCATGATCCTGTTCGCTTTCTTGCTAGGTGGACAAGCACTTCTGCGTTGAGCAGCACACGAAGGAGCACATCGAGACATGCGCATCGGCGTAGACTTGGACGGTGTCATCGTCGACTCGGTCCGGTACTGGGTCAGAGTACTCAATCGGGAATTGGGCACCAATTACCGCTCCGGCGACCTGCCCGATACCTATGCCACCGCTGAACTGGCCGCCTGTTGTGATCGGCACGAGCTCGAAATGCTGATTGCGCCTCCTCCCTTGCCCGGAGCAGTTGCCGGGGTCAGCCATCTCAAGGAGCTTGGGCACACGCTGATCGTCGTCACTGCGCGGGCACCGCGACTTCGCCCCTTGACGGAGGCCTGGCTTACCTATTACGGTCTGCGCGTAGACGACCTCCATTTCCTTCAGGGCGGCAGCAAGGTACCAGTCGCACAGGCCCAAGGCTTGGACCTGATGGTGGAAGATGCGCCTCATAACGCCACCGCCCTCGCTCAGGCAGGCGTTCCTGTATTTCTGTTTGGAGCCCCTTATAACGAGGGGATCAGACACAAGCGCATCCAACGTTGTGCCAATTGGGATGACGTGCTCACCCGGGTCAGATCAGAGGGCGAACTGCCCGCAGTGGCCCGCCGCCTCGCAGGTCTGTAAGCGCGTGATCTAGTCCGAAGCGTGTGCGACCCGGCCATCATGCGCGTACAGCGGAGGTGCGTCATGCAAACGCTCAAAGGCAAGGTAGCAGTAGTCACAGGGGCCAGTCGAGGGTCGGGGCGTGGCATCGCACGCGTCCTCGGCGAAGCGGGCGCCACGGTCTATGTGACCGGGCGCAGCATGAGAGGCGGCGCCGGGACGGACAACCGGACCGAGACCGTCGATGAGACAGCGGAGCAGGTTTCGGCGCGGGGTGGTCTGGGCATCCCGGTGCAGTGCGATCAGAGGGATCCCGTTCAGGTCGAGGCCCTATTCGCCCGGGTCAAGGCGGAGCACGGGCGCCTGGATCTGCTCGTCAACAATTCCTGGGGTGGCTACGAGGTAGCCCACTCGGACGTCAAGTTCTCCGCTCCGTGCTGGGAGGAACCGCTGGGTCGCTGGGACCAGTTCATTACCGCTGGGGTGTACACCCACTGGCTGTCCAGCCGCTTCGCCGCCCCGCTGATGGTATCCCAGCAGCAGGGTCTGATGGTGAACGTCACCTTCTGGGACCAGAACCGGTTTATCAACGGGGTGCTCTACGACCTGGCAAAGGTCGCGATCAACCGGCTGGCTTACGGGCTGGCACAGAACCTCAGCCCGTATCACATCACAGCCATCTCCCT
>DAHVXO010000307.1 GCA_027356675.1 Symbiobacteriaceae bacterium
CAACGCTAGCTTGGTCAATTGAGCATTTGGTGTAGACATTATCCAAATCCCCCTTCACTGACGAGAGTACAGGGTTAAGTTGAAACGACTCTGAAATGAAAACGCCCGGGTAAAAAAGCGGGGCGATATGGATGCGGCGTGCCCAACCCTCGTGCGCATATGAAAAGGCGCCCCTGCAAAAGCAGGAGCGCCAGGATGGGTCTGGACTGTCGCTAGCGAGTGCCGTTCAGCTGCGACTCCGCCAGGGCGATCATCTTCTTGACCATGTAGCCGCCGACGGAACCGTTGACCCGGGAAGGCAGGTCGCCCTTGTACTGCTGGCCGTAATTGGAGATTCCCAACTCGTTGGCAGTTTCGAACTTGAGCTGCTCCAGGGCGCTGGTGGCCTGCGGGACGAGAACCTGATTGCTATTGTTGTTCGCCATCGCTTTGTCTCACCTCCCGTCGGTATTATGATGCCGCGAAGGTGAGCACGTTATGTCGGCCACATTATGGAACGTTGACGCCAAAAACCGATTCTGTCAGGGTTCTTTGCGGGTCAGTCGGATCAAGATACGCCGGAACTGATCGGTGAGCCCGTGGTCATTCTCTTGTGCCGGCAGTGCACGGCTGAGATACTCATGTGCCGTGATCTGCCCCGCGAAGTACGCCTCGCGTTCTTCGTGGACCGTGCGCGGACCCGATTCCTTCGACTCAGGCAAGCTCTTCATCCCCCCTTTGGCCTAACAGCGCTCACTCCGGTCGCCTGGAGCGTGTGCAGGGCGCAGAAGACGGCCAATTTTGCGGCGAAGATCTCCAGATGGATAAAATCATCCGTCGTGAAGGCGCCGACCTCTTCGGCGTCCAGACAGACGACCCCGAAGACCACATTGCCTGCACGAACGGGCGTGCAGGCAATGGAACGGAAGTTGCGGCGCCCATGCTCCGAATGCCAATAGACCGGGTCGGTGGCGATATCTCGGCAGTAATAGTTATCACCGGACGTAAAAGCCCGACCGGCACACGAATGATCCAGGGCGAGCCGTGGGACGACATCGCCGGCGTAGCCCTCGCCCGTGGCCATCACCAGGTGCCGCTCATCCTCATCCAGGACGAAGAAGCCGCACCGGCACCGCCCGGCGGGGCGGACCACGCGCGTGACCCCGGAAACAGTGGTCTGGAGTGCCCGCATGATCTTGGGCTCCCAGTCGATCACATCACCCACCATCAGATAGGCCAGGTCCCCATCGAGGAGCTTGGAGAGCTTGAGTACGTTCGCTTTGGCCTGTATCTGCCGGTCCAGCGATGCGGTCTCCCGCCGCCGGTGGCGGTCGCTGCTCTCGTTCCGGTGATGGGGCGCGACCCCCCGCTCCTTCTGCCACTTGCCGATGATCCAATCGCCATATCCAAACAGGAAGCCCTCCTCAGAGCGGAGGATCTTCCACAGGAGAGCCGCCAGATAGACCGTGACGGTCAAGCCCCCAAGCACCACGAACCAGGTGGACGCAAACAGCCGATGGGCTGCTTCCGCCACGGGATTTTCCATGTCCTGCACCCCACCTGCCGCCCGGATCCGATTGTTATCTCCATCCTATCACCCCAATAAATGTCAGTCAATTCAGTCAGAAAGACCCATGCGAAAAAGCGGACCGCTAAAGGTCCGCCTTACGTACTGCTGAGTTGGTACTTAAATCGCCGCAACCGCTTCCTCCATACGGTTTTGTGCGTCCACGTAGACGACGGTGGGCCGATAATTTGCCAGGTCAGCCTCATCCATTTGCGCGTAGGTAATTAGAATGACCAGGTCGCCAGGGTGCGCGAGACGGGCTGCGCCGCCGTTGAGACAGATGACCCCCGATCCGGCTGGTCCGGCAATGGTATACGTCTCGAACCGGGCCCCAGTCGTGACATTCACCACCGCGACCTGTTCGTACTCGAGAATGTCAGCAGCCTTGAGCAGATCACTGTCTACGGTGATGGAACCAACGTAGTTCAGGTTCGCCTCGGTCACGGTTGCGCGGTGAATCTTCGACTTGAACATGGTCCGCTGCATGGGGTGATCCTCCCATCGGTATGGTCCAGGCCGCGCTGTGCGCAGTCCCAGCCAGTTTTTACACTATCTCGTGGCCGATATCTGGTCAAGGGCGCGCCGCACGATTTGGGCTGCGAACTTTCCGGAAATCCACCCAGAATCTGAAAGCGGCCGGGCCTGCGATTGGCCCGGCCGCTTCGCTCATTTGGCTTCGGCGATCACCCGGCTGAGTACCGCATCCGCGATGTTCGCCCCGGAGACCAGGACCACCACTCGCCCCCACTCGGCGGCGCCGTACCGCAGGAGCGCCCCGACCCCGGCGGCGCCGGCCGGCTCCGCCACGATGCGCTCCTCACGCAGGAGGTACCGCATGGCCCCCCACAGGTCGTCGTCGGAGACTGGCAGGATCTCATCGACGTACCGGGAGACCAGCGCCAGGGTATGGACCCCGGGTTTGCGGGCCCCGAGCCCATCGGCGATGGTCGTGACCCGCTCCAGCTCCACAATCTGCCCGGCCTTGACCGAGCGGATCATCGAGTCGGCGCCCTCAGGTTGGACCCCAACGATCCGGACGCCTGGCCGGAGTTTCTTCAGCGCAGCCGCCACGCCCGCGATGAGCCCGCCGCCACCGATTCCCATCAGCACGGTGTCGAACTCGACCCCGGAATCGGCCAGCTCCAGCCCGACCGTCCCCTGCCCGGCAATGACGCTGAGGTCATCGTAGGCGTGGACCAGCGTGAGGGCTTGTTCCGACCCGATTTTGAGCGCATTCTCGAACGCCGCCTGATAGTCTCGTCCCTGCTCCACCACACGGGCTCCCTCGGCCTGAATCAGCGCCACCTTCTGGGGATTCGCCCCAGCGGGAACGCAGACCACGGCGGGACGCCCGAACAGCCGGGCCGCCCGTGCCACGGCCAGCCCGTGGTTGCCAGCACTGGCGGTCACAACCCCGCCGGCAATCCCCGCATCCACAATCGCCTGGAGCTTCACCAACGCCCCCCGCAGCTTAAAGACCCGGATGGGAGTGAAGCTGTCGAGCTTCATATGCACCGCGGTCCCCAGGCGCTCGGCGAGCCGAGGAGCCTGGATCAGCGGCGTGGGCGGAAAGTACCGCCGTACGATCGCTTCCGCCGCCCGCAAGTCACCAACTTCGATCATTGTGCGCCTCCCGGCTCGAGTGCGAAT
>DAHVXO010000321.1 GCA_027356675.1 Symbiobacteriaceae bacterium
CTCTGGCCTGTGCCATCTCCGTTTTTTTCATCTGGCGCCGCAAGTAGGAGCATGTGAGGGGGGCATGCCCCCCTCACATGCTCCTACTTGCGGCGCCAGATGAAAAAAACGGAGATGGCACAGGCCAGAGCCACAAGCGTAACGGTACCCCAATTTGGGTCCTTGAAAATGGCCCAAGAGACAAGAGCACCAGCCCCTAGCCCAACTAGACCGCTAACCCCAGACACAAGCAATTGTCTGGCCATTACTCTTGCACCCCCTCTGCCACTTCTTATTTGACCATTCAGACTAAATATCCTTCTAACCGCCAAGCGGGTGGGATGGGGATTTAACCATCAAGATGGGAGGTCCGGTAGCTGCATGGCAAATCTTTTCCTTGATCCCGTTAGCTTCTTTCGGTCGGCGAATGGTTTTCGCTTGGGAATTGCCGTACTGGTGTTAGTAGCAATCCAAACCACTGGAATAGCAAGCCTCGTTGTCAAAATGGCATTCTTCGTTCCAGACGAAGACTTATCCGTCCCTGTTGTTGGGTATATGGTCGGTCTTGGCATGTCAACGCTCATCACCGCCATGTTTAGCCTCCTTGTTGCCTTTGCAGTCTTTTGGGTGCTCTCTTGGTTTTGTCGGGACGGGATTCCGCTGCACAAGCTGCTTCTAACCTTTTGCTACGCCCTCATTCCCGGACAGTTTGCAACGCTGGTAGTTCGGTCCCTCCTGATCATCTTTTCCTCGGGAAGCACTCCTCTCTCTACGATTACAAATGCGACCAGCATGGCAGCTTTCGTGGAAAATCCGCCCACCTACTTAACTGTTCTCGACCCGTTTCTCTTCTGGTCAGTTGTACTACTAGCTCTTGGCTATACGGAACTAACGGGAGGTAAGCGTTCCCGTTGGTTCAGCCTTGGAATTAGCCTCGTTCCGCTGGTGCTTTCCCGAATGATATAGCATGCAACTACGCGGGCCCCTCGCTCGTCAGCCCATCCGTTTGCGTTGGACTCCGGTAGACCAGAGCCCCGTCGCTCACGGCAGCAGGAGCCACTTCTGACCGCTTTTTGGGCGCGGTATCCCCTGCGGTCGCTTTGAAGAGCCGCTTGAGGTTTACCATGGCCGCTGTTCATGCGAGTTGAAGCCGGACCTTGGCCTTTCCACGGTAGCGAGCCTGGTGTATCCCATGGTGGGCCAACGCTGCCGTGGAGCACCGGCCCGGTAGAAGGGCAGATTACCCGAGTAAAGCTTATGAAGCGGATCGGATACGGGCGTGCGAGGATCCTTGGCTGTGCATAGAGGCAGCCGGCCCCCAGCAAGAACTGCTTTGCGATTTGGTGTGGGAGGGGTCATAACTCCGCTGCCCGAAGACGTTCGGTGCCAAGCCCAACTACTTCTATTTGCTTTCTGCAGATGCGGGTTCCTGAGAGTATCAGGGATGAGTACCGATTGGCATTTCGGATTCGGGAGAACGCGGTTACACTCTATGAGTGCACAGGGCCTTGGCAACCGCGGTTCCCAAAGTCCGACCGTAGGCCTTCTGCACAGTTTCGCTACGATCCGGACAACCAGGTGTGAACCGTAGACTGGGCCGACAGCCACCAGCACTGGTACCCGTATACCGATATTGAGCCAACGCCTGATGTGGCCCAATTGATCGCCGAAGTACCTATTGATCCAAAAATGACTTTCTTTTTGTAATTAGCTGGCGCACCAGGACGGGTGCGCCTCTTGCCTTGCACGAAACTTGTCCAAGAGCCAGCAAAGAACGCACCGGCTCCCGTCGAAGGGAAGCGGTGCGTTCATGCTCTATGTATCTCTTACAGCCTCTCTGACACGGACTGAGCCTGGGTGAACATCAGCAGATAGTCGGGGCCCCCCGCCTTCGAGTCAGTGCCGCTCATGTTGAACCCGCCAAACGGGTGAACCCCCACCAGGGCGCCGGTGCTCTTGCGGTTGAAGTACAGATTGCCAACCAGAAACTCCACCCGCGCCTGCTCAATGTGGGCCCGGTCTCGGGAATACAGCGAACCAGTCAGACCGTACTCCGTATCGTTGGCAATCGCCAGAGCTTCGTCGAAATCAGCCGCCTTGACGAAAGCCAGCACTGGCCCAAAGATCTCCTCCTGGGCGATGCGGGCGGCGGGCGCCACGTCCGCGAAGATGGTGGGCTCCACGTAGTAGCCGCCGGGGACCGCATGGCCGCCGGCTACCAGCCGCCCCTCCTCCTTACCGATGGCAATGTACTCCAAGATCTTCCGCTGAAACCGCTCCGCTGCGACCGGACCCACCTGGGTCTCCCGAGCCGCGGCCGGCCCGATCTCGAGCGCCTGCGTGCGCTCTACCACCCTGGTCAGGACTGCGTCGTAGACATCGGCGGTCACGACGGCGCGAGAGCAGGCCGAACACTTCTGGCCGCTAAAGCCGAAAGCCGAAGCGACAATCCCCGCAGCGGCCTCATCCAGATCGGCCGACCCGTCCACTATAATGGCGTCCTTCCCGCCCATCTCTGCGATGACGCGGCGCAGAAACTTCTGGCCTGGCTGGACCCTGGCCGCCTTCTCGTAGATATGGCAGCCCACCTGACGGGAGCCGGTGAAGGTGATGAAGCGGACCTCCTTGTGGGTGGTCAGGAAGTCGCCAACTTCCACGGGATCGGCATACAGCAGATTGGCGACCCCCGCCGGGAGTCCGGCCTCCTCCAGGATCTCAAACAGCTTGGCGGCCATGACGGGCGCCTCGGTCGAAGGCTTGACCACCACCGTGTTTCCGGTCACGATCGCGGCTGCACTCATGCCGCAGAGGATGGCCAGGGGGAAATTGAACGGGCTGTGGACCACCCCCACCCCCATGGGCCGGTAGTAGAGCTGGTTTTCCTCGCCGGGGATCGGGGTCAGGTGCTGCGAACCGGCCAGGCGGATCATCTCCCGGCCGTAGTACTCCAGGAAGTCGATCGCCTCAGCCGTGTCTCCGTCCGCCTCCGCCCAGTTCTTGCCCACCTCGAATGTGAGCCAGGCGGACAGTTCAAACTTGCGGCGCCGCATGATTGCAGCCGCCTTGAACAGGATCCGGGCCCGGACCTCCGCCGGCGTGCGGCTCCAGGCAGGAAAAGCGGTCCTGGCTGCCTGGACGGCGGCCTCCGCGTCTTCCTGATCGCCCTGGGTGGCGTACCCCACCACCTGGTCCGGCTGCGACGGGTTGACCGAGGCGATCACCCTGGTGGGGAGGCGCCGCTGCCCACCGATGATCAAGGGATAGGTTCGCCCCAACTGGCTCTGCACCCGCGCCAGCGCTGCCGCGTATGCCTCTGCCACATCCGAGCGGGAAAAGTCGCTGAACGGTTCGGGACGAAATGGTTCGATCATGGATGAATGCCCTCCTTAAGCTCGGAAGAAATTCTTGGCCACAAACCAGAGGTTTGCTGGCCGCTCTGCAAGGCGGCGCACGAAATAAGGGTACCAGTCGCGCCCGAAGGGGACATAAACCCGGGTGCGGTAGCCGGCCTTGGCCAACTCCAGCTGCCGGGCGGTGCGGATGCCATAGAGCATCTGGAACTCAAACTGGGTGCGGGGAATCGAGCGCTCCTGGACAAACTGCTCCGCGAAGGCGATGAGCGCATCGTCATGGGTGGCCATGGCTGTGTAGCAGCCAGCCGTCAGGTGCTGGGCGACCAGTCCCCTGTATGCCTCGTCGGTCTCCGCCTTGCTGGAGTAAGCCACGGACGGCGGCTCCATGTACGCCCCTTTCACGAGCCGAACATTGATGCCCTGTTCGGCCAGGGCTGCCAGATCGGCTGGACTCCGGTGGAGATAGGACTGGATCACCGTCCCCACGTTGGGCTCACGGGCATTCAGCTGCCGGACGATGTCGAGGGTCACGTCGGTCACCGCGCTGGACTCCATGTCCACCCGAATGAAGCTGCGGTACCGGCCAGCCGCGTCCTGCAAGCGGCACATGTTCTCCAGGGCCAACTCCGGACTGAGGTCCAGGCCCAGCTGGGTCAGCTTCACGGACAGGTTGGCATCCAGGCCCATGCTGCCGATTGCCTCCAGGATGTCAGCACAAGAGGTCGCCATGAACCGAGCCCTTGCCACATCCAGCACACTCTCGCCCAGAAGGTCCAGGGTCACAGCCAGCCCCTGGCTGTTGAGGTCCCTGGTCACCTGCAGTGCGGCGGGCAGCGTTTCCCCGGCCACAAAGCGCCGGGCGCCCGCCTTCAGGCCGTGGTGCGTCATCACGTCAGACATGAACCGATTGCCCGCCAGGGTCAGAATGGTACGCCGCGCGATGGTAGACAAGCTGGCAACTTCCTTCCCGATTGCGGTGATGGGTCCGCCGTAAGGAAGACCAGCAACGATCGTGCCAACGGGCGGCGGCCTTCGATCGTCTACAACCGGGGGCGGATGTTTAATGGTTTGAACAGATAGCTTGACATTTTCGTGCAAAACTTTATACAGTGAGGAAGATAACTTGGACCTCACGCTCGGGGGGAGTCACTGTGGAGGAAGCCGCACTGCTCGCCAGCCTTCGACCGCTGGCCGCTGCCATCGACCTCGCTGTCACCATTGTGGACGCTGCCGGTCGTGTTCTGGAGTGGAACCCCACAGCGGAGCGCACCTACGGCATCCCGCGCACCGAGATCCTGGGCCGGGACATCATGGGCTTCTTCTCGCCGGCCTCCCTCATGGTACGGCGGGTTCTGGAGACTGGGAAGGCCGTAGAAGCGACCTACCATCAACCCCGCCCCGGGATTCACGTCATTGTCACCGCCGCACCGGTGTTCGAGCAGGGGCGGCTGATCGGAGCCCTGGCCGCCGAGCGGGACATCACCCGCATGGTAGAGCTTTCCGCGGAGCTGACGGCCGCCCAGGACCGGGTCGCGGCGCTGGAACGGCGGCTGCTGCCTTCCCAGGCCGATGCAGCGGACGCGGACCCCTTTTCAGCGGTGCGGGGGCGGCACCCTGCCCTGCTGCAGGCCATAGAGCTGGCGCGTCGCATCGCTCCCACCGAAGTGACCACGCTGATCCTGGGGGAGAGCGGCGCCGGCAAGGAGCTGTTCGCCCGCGGCATCCATCGGGCTTCCCGGCGGGCGCGGGGGCCGTTCATCGCACTGAACTGCGGTGCCATCCCGGCCGCCCTCTTTGAGAGCGAGCTGTTCGGGTATGCCTCGGGCGCTTTCACTGGCGCCAACCCCAAGGGCCAACCCGGCAAGTTGGAACTGGCCGAAGGCGGCACGCTCTTTCTGGACGAGGTGGGCGACCTACCCGTGGAAGGCCAGGTCAAGCTGCTCCGCTTCCTGGAAGACCGCCGGTTCTTCCGGGTTGGCGGCTCCACCCCGATTCCGGTCGATGTCCGAATCGTGGCGGCCACCAACCAGCCCCTGGAGGGGATGGTGCAGGCCGGCAGGTTCCGCGATGACCTCTACTGGCGCCTCAACGTGATCAGCCTGGAACTGCCCCCGTTGCGGGAGCGCGTGGAGGACATCCCCGATCTGGTGCAACTGTTCGTCCATGAGCTGAGCCTGCGGCACGGTCGATCCATCTCCCGGGTCGAGCCGGCGGTGGTCCAGGCGCTCATGGCCCACTCCTGGCCGGGCAATGTGCGAGAGCTGCGCAATCTGGTGGAGCGGCTGGTGGTGCTCGCCGCCGGCGGCGTGGTGGGTCGGGACCTGCTCCCCGCCATTTTACGGCCTGCGTCCCCACCCACACCGTCCGCTTCACCAGCTTTTGCTCAAACCGAAGCGCTCGGGCCGGAGGGCCTGCACGGGGCGGTCATCCGTGCCGAGCGCGATGAGATTCTGAGTGCGCTCGGATCGGTCGGCAATAGCCGGTGCGCGGCCGCCAAGCTGCTGGGCATTTCTCGCGGAACGCTATATTACAAGTGCAAACGGCTCGGCATTCCATTAGCGAAGCACCCTGGGGGTTGACCATGGTGCTTCTTTACTTGCAGTACCTTTGCAGCGCCAGCCCTAATCACACACACCATGACATGAGACGTCATGAGAAAATGCTAGCCTGGGCACCCGCTTTGCCCGTAGAATATTATTGTAAAATATTTACAATTCTACTCCTCTCGCTATATGATTACTCCATGAATTGGAAAGAGATTGACCGATCATGCGTACGGCTCTTGCGCGTAGGCGGAGTCTGGCGTTACTG
>DAHVXO010000354.1 GCA_027356675.1 Symbiobacteriaceae bacterium
AAGGTTGCGTAGACCAGGGCAATAGCCCCCCCGGCCAGCAGACCTGCCACCGCATCGGGCAGCCCGTACACATTCACTGCGATGCGGGCAATGACCAGGGTGACGGCCCCCAGCAAGGCGAACAGCCAGACTAGACTCCAGAAAGCGTTGGTGCTGAAGAAGTCCATCAACTGCGGCCAGAAGCGCGGCCCGCCTTCGTACCAGTTGGCGGCCAGTAGGAACCCCACCAGCGACACGATGAGGCTGGTGAAGCTGCACGACAGGAACCGGGCCCACCGCGGCATGGGCATCCCTCCGCGGCAAGTCTATGAGAGACCCAGGGTGCGTCAGAAGTCGGCCTTCACATCCGATGGCGGGGTGGCGAGGTGGCCGGTGTCGTTGAGGCTCCGGAGGCGCCGCAAGTCGTTCCCCCACTCGATGACGGTCAGGCCGCAGTTCTCGAGGAGGATTCTGTGACGCTCAGACATCGGCAGGCCCAGCACTTCACCGACCAGGAGCTTGATCACGCCGCCGTGTGTGACCACGGCCACCCGCCCCTCCGGATAGCGTGCCCGGATGGCCGAGAATGCTTCCAGGGTCCGCAGCTTGACGTCATAATTACTCTCGCCGCCGGGGAAGGGCGTGCCGTCCGGATCGGTCTTCATGGCAGCGTAAAAGCCGGGCTCTCGAGCCGCAATCTCGGCGGCGGTCAGCCCGATACACCGGCCCACGTTCACCTCACGGAGGCGCGTGTCGAGCACGACCGTGTGAGCGCCGGCGATCATGCGGGCGCTTTCCTGTGCCCGGCTGAGGTCGCTGGTGTAGACCACATCCAGGGGTATGGCGGACATTCGGGCCGCCAGGGTGCGGCACTGGTTACGCCCCTCGGCGTTGAGGGGTACATCGCTCTGGCCCTGATACCGCCCGTTGCGGTTATAGTCGGTTTCGCCGTGGCGGATAACGTACAACAGGGTCACTGTGCAGGCGCCTCCTGTAACGCATATACTAGTTGGAGCAGGAGAGCAAAGGAGGCCGACCGGTGCGGGTCGACGTCTACCCAACCGTCAGCAGCATCCCAGACGCAGAGAGCCTTGCGGGACATGTGGCCGTAGTAATCGATATACTCAGGGCGACCAGCACCATTGCCACCGCCCTCGCGAACGGCGCCGATACGGTGGTCCCAGTCCTGGCGCCCGAAGAGGCCTTCGCGGTGGCGCAGGCGAACCCCGAGCGGGAATTCATCCTGGGGGGCGAGCGCAAGTCTGTACGAATCCCCGGTTTCCACCTGGGCAACTCGCCGCTGGAGTATACGGAGACCCGAGTGCTTGGGCGGCCGGTCCTCTTCACGACGACGAACGGGACCCGGGCCATCCGGGCGGCGGGTGCGGCATGGCGAGTGTACATAGCGGCGTTTCTGAACGCCCCGGCCGTAGCCAGGGAGCTCACAGCCCTCGGGCGCGACGTGGCCATCTGCTGTGCCGGTACCCATGACCAGTTCTCGCTGGAGGATGTGGGGTGCGCCGGGGCCATCATCGACTTTATGAGCACAGCGGGCGCACACCTGGAACTGGGCGATCTCGGCTACGTGGCACGTGAGCTGTACCGCAAGTTCCAGGGGCGGCTGGCCGACCTGCTGCACCAGTCCGAGCACGGCCAGAGCCTGCTGAAACTGGGGCTCCAGGAGGACCTGCTCTTCTGCAGCCAGTTGGGGTCCCTCTCACTCCTGCCCCGGTATGGCGACGGGCAAGTGACCGTGTAAGCACAAAGGTGGGCGCCAGGCGCCCACCTTCTCATTTGTCGCCGGGTATAAGGTCAAGCTCGACCGCCTCGCCGAGGATCTTATAGATGTCGTTCAGCAAGGTGCCCAGCCGGGCTTCCGCTTGCAAGTAGTCCCGCACGTCCGCACTGCCCTGGATGATGGTGAGCAGGCGCTGGAGCGCTTCTTGCTGGGCCTGGGATGGCTCCTTGCCCTGGAGCACCTCCGCCTGCATCTCCAACTGCTTGTTATGGTAATCCTTGATCATTTGCTCGGCCGTGGCATTGCCCTTGACGCGCTGCCTGGCTGTTGCGAGGGCCTTGTGCTCCGGGCTGTCGCGCAGGGCGCGGGCCAGGCTATGGGCATAGTCATGGACGTTGACCATGGTGAGAACACACCTCCAATAGATCTATCTTCGCTGGGGCGGCAAAAATCCCTGGCGCGGTTTTAGTTTCGCCCACCGTCCCCGACTGGAAGCGTGAAGAGATGCGAGACCAGACGCAGTTCCCGCCCCTGCCCCACCGTCCCCAGTTGCAGCCGCGAGACCACGAGACGCTTGCCGTCCGGAGTGAAGGCTGGGTGGAAGTACATGGTTCCCGAGGCGTCAGACAGCACCCTGTGCGTTCGATGGGAGGCCAGTTCCATCAGATAGATGCCCTGGGCCCGCCGTGAGTTTCGGTAGACCAGGCGCCGCCCTTTGGCGTCCAGCGCCGGCATGATGCCGCCCTCGCGGGTCAGGCGCTGAGGCTCGGGGGCGGACCTGCTCAGATCGAGGGTCCACAAGTCGTAGGCGACGCTCTGGTTCCGCCGATCACCGATACCCACGATGATAGTCCGGCCATCCCGGCTGATTGTAAGGCCGCCCGCCAGCAACTCCTGGGCCTGGCCGACCGAAAGTACGACGGACCGACGGCTGCTGGCCAGGTCGAGCCGCATCAGGGTGTGCGCCTTGGTGTACCAGAGGCTTTCCCCCCGAGGCGCCCAGGCGAGGTAGCCCACGGGTTCATCCTCGGTCACGAGGATCGTCTCGCCGGTGGTGGTTGGATCCACACTCATGACGAGAGCGCTGCTGTCGCCCAGCCGGGCAAAGGCGATCTGCCGCCCGTCCGGGCGCCAGACCGGGGAGACATCCCACCCAGCCGGCCCGCCACTGCTGACCGGCCGGGCGCTGGAGCCGTCGGCGGCGGCCACCCAGATCCGGCCATCGCGCATGAAGGCCAGGCGAGAACCATCGGGCGACCAGGAACCAAAGCCATCCATGTGGGGTCCAGTTGTGAGTGCGTGCAGCGCCGCGCTGTCCGGCGCGCCAGGGCTGCCCGCCACCATCACCGCCTCGGCATCGATCAACGGATCCCGAGCAACCAGATACAAAACGCCCACCAAACCAGCTGCGAGCAGCAGCGGATAGAATCGCTGACAGGCAGGCGCGATGCCGCGTAGAACACCCCGGCCATTCACGGGCAGACCCCCTCTTGCCCATGGCTATTCGAGGGGGCGTGGCCGCAGAAGCCGGGGTGTCATGCGGATCAACCTGCGATCAACCGCCGGGAGGCCTCACTCGCCCTCACCATGATCTCCGCGCCGTCCGCCATGGTCAGGCGGCCGTTCTCGTAAACCACCTGGCCGTTCACGAGCGTCATGGCCACGTCGCCAGGCAGCGCCGAGTAAGCCACCAAGCCGACAGGGTCGTGGTTGGGCACCATATGCGGCCGCCGCGTGTCGATGAGCGTGATATCCGCACGCTTGCCGGGCTGGAGCGAGCCGATCTCATCTGCCAACCCGAGCACCCGGGCGCCTTCGAGCGTGGCCATCTCCACCGCATCATAGGCGGTGAAGACCGCGGGATCGCCCTCCAGGTTCTTGGCCAGCAGGGCGGCGATGCGCATCTCAGACCCCAGAATGTGCAGCATGTTCTCCGACGCCGCACCGTCCGTTCCAATGCCGACCTTGACGCCGGCCTGCCGCATCCCATGGATCGGCGTGATGCCCGACGCCAGCTTCAGGTTCGAGACCGGGCAGTGGCAAACGCCCGTGCCAGTCTCCGCCAGAATGCTGATGTCATCGTCGCTGGCGTGGACGCAGTGGGCAGCCACCACGTGGCGACCCTTCAAGAGTCCAAGCTTGTGCACGTGCCCGATGGGCGAGGCGTTCCAGTGCTCCCAGGCCTGGTCCACCTCATCCCGAGTTTCGCTCAGGTGGATGTGCACCCCTACGCCCAGTTCATCCGCCAGTTCCGCGCAAGCAATCAGGGTGTCGGTCGGGCAGGTGTACGGCGCATGCGGACCCACCATGAAGCTGATGCGCCCGTCGGCCTTGCCGTTCCAGCGGGCGAAGCTGGCCCGGGTCTCATCCAGCCTGGACTTCGCTGCATCAGGCCCACCCACCGCGATGATCCCGCGGGCGATGATGCCCCGGATGCCGGTGTCCTGAATGGCCCGGGCCACGTCGTCGGCAAAGAAGTACATATCGAGGAAGGTCGTAATGCCACCAGAGAGCATCTCGTAAGCCGCCAAAGCGGTGCCCCAGTATATATCCTCGCCCATCATCTTGTCCTCGACCGGCCAGATCTTTTGCTGCAGCCAGTCCATCAACCGCATATCATCGGCGTACCCGCGCAGCAGGGTCGTCCCCGCGTGGCAGTGGGTGTTGACGATGCCCGGCATCACGATCTTGCCTGTGGCATCAATCGTGCGAGCTTCGATGCCGAGTTTGGGGGCCTCACTGCGGGGCCCTGCATAGCGAATGCGACCGTCCTCCACCAGAACGACGCCGTTCTCATAGACATCGTGCCGGCCGGTGACCGGAATCACAGTGCCTCCCGTGATGAGCAAGCGCTCCATGGGTGACCCTGACCTCCTCTTCTAAAGCCCTTCGCCCACAAGACCCGCGACCCAGCGATGGGACTCCGCCAGTTCGGCGGCGCTGACCCGCCGGGGGTCATGCTCCAAAACGATCGTGCAACGGGGCTGGGCGGCAACCACCATGGCGGCCATGTCGGCCGCAGGCGTCACGTTTGGCCAGCGGTCGGCCGTGTGCGTTCCGTTGGTGGGAATGTGGTTGGTGAAGCGGCCCTGCTCATCCCACATGGATGTATGCAAGTGCAAATGCCGAGTCCACGGGAGCCAGCGTCGGCACAGTTCCAGCGGGTCCTTCCCGTGGGTCCGCGCCAGTAGCCCCAGCCGCCCCGTGTCGACACATAGCGACAGCGCAGGGAACTCTGAAAACAGCCGGCTGTACAGCTCCCCGTCGAAGAAGAACGGGTTGGGCCCGTCAATCTCCAGGACGATCTTGATCTTTTCCCGCTCCTGCAGCTCCGCCAGGTGGGCAAAGACACGCCGGGAGGCGGCGTAGATCTGCGCCTCAGGCCAGTCCCCCAGCGACTCCAGCGGTGTGATGAAATACCACCCCTGGCCCGCATGGTCGGCCCCGGGCATCTGCAGCCCCGGCCAGGGGAAGTGGAATAGGATGTAGCGGCCCCCCACATGGTGGGCAGCCTGGGCAGCAGCGGTTGCCACCTCCAGGGCCTGGGCTCGCACCGCGGCGTCCCGGTCCAGGAACCGGCACCACTGCGCACCGCCCTCCTTGAAGAGCGGGTGATGTACGCCGATGATCCAGTCGTGGAACTCCGATTCGGAGACGGCCCCCCAGACGTCCGGGAAGGTCTCCAGTCCACCCAGTTCGGCGCCGCGCCAGACCGAACGGTCCAGGCTCTCGCCGTACGTGTTGAAGCCGGACCCCGCCGCGCCCTTGAATGGCCCGGTCAAAGGGACGAAGAGCTGTGCCATCGGCTACACCTGCCAGGATTGAATGTACTGGGCCTGCTCGGGCGTCAGCCGGTCGATGCCGACCCCCAGAGCCCGTAGCCGGGCCTGTGCCACGCGGGTGTCGATCTCAGCCGGCACCGGGATGACCCGCTTCGGCAGATTTCCCCGATGCGCGAGGATCCACAGGTGCGTGAGGAACTGCACGCCGAAGGAGAGGTCCATCACCTCGGCGGGATGGCCATCGCCTGCCGCCAAATTCGCCAACCGGCCCTCACCGATCAGATAGACCTTGCGGCCATCGGCGAAGGTATACGACTCGACGTTCGGGCGAACTGTGACCGGCTTGCCGCCCAACCGCTCCAGGTCCGCCTTACTGATCTCAGCGTCGAAGTGGCCGGAGTTGGCCAGGATCGCGCCATTCTTCATCACCTGGAAATGCTCAGCCCGGATGATCTTCTCGCACCCCGTTACCGTGATGAAGATATCGCCCTTGGCCGCCGCGTCGCCCATGGGCATCACGTCGTAGCCATCCATCAGCGCCTCGTTGGCGTTGATCGCGTTGACTTCACACACGATGACCCGCGCCCCCAGGCCCTTGGCCCGCATGGCCACGCCCTTGCCGCACCAACCGTAACCGGCAACCACGACGGTCTTGCCGGCGACCGACAGGTTCGTATTGCGCATGATGGACTCCAGGGTCGACTGGCCAGTGCCGTACCGGTTGTCGAAGAGATGCTTCATGTGCGCGTCGTTGACCGCGATCATCGGGAAGCCGAGAACCCCGTCCTTCTCCATCGCATACAAACGCTGCACGCCTGTCGAGGTCTCCTCCGACCCCGCGACGAGGTGCGCGGCGAGGTCCCTGAGGGACGTATGCAGCAGATAGGTCAGGTCGCCGCCGTCATCGAGCAAGAGCGTGGGGCGGGCGGCGTCGAGGGTCCGGTGGAGGTGCTCGGTATACTCCGAGGCGGTCGCACCGTGCCAGGCATGCACTGTAACACCGTTCTCAGCGACGGCTGCCGCAATCGCATCTTGGGTGGAGAGTGGGTTCGACCCGGTCAGATAGACCTCGGCGCCTGCGGCCGCAAAGACCATGGCCATGTAAGCCGTCTTGGCCTCCAGGTGGATGGACATCGCGACCCGCTGGCCGGCGAACGGCTTGGACTGGCCGTACTCCCGCTCCAGCAGGTTCAGGACCGGCATGTGCGCCCGGACCCAGTTGATCTTCAGGTGCCCCTCCGGCGCCAGGGCCGGGTTGCGGAGTGTGGAGACGGAGACCTTGCTGCCCATTCGATCCATCGCCCCTTCCCAGATCGATCGTTAGACCCTCGATCGTTAGACCCTCATTGCCCCAGCCTGACGCCCGCACTGGCAAGAGCGGGCCACAGGGATGCGCCGCAGAGCGTCCATGATTACAGCCTTCAGCTTCTCGCCGTTCTCCGCCATCACCTGCAAGACTTCTTCGTGGGTCAGGGCGGAGGGGCTGATGCCGGCGGCAAAGTTCGTGACCATGGAGACCGTGGCGTAGCACAGCCCCGCCTCATGGGCGAGCACGACTTCCGGCACGTTGGTCATGCCCACCAGGTCGCCGCCCAGCTTGGCGAACATGCGAATCTCCGCCGGGGTTTCAAAGCGCGGTCCCTCCGTGCAGACGTAGGTTCCGCCCTTGTGCGTCCTGACGTTCAGTTCCGCCCCTGAACCGGTTAGAATCTCCCGCAGATGCGGGCAGTAGGGCTCGGTAAAGTCCGTGTGGACCACGCCCTGCTCGCCGCCCTCGAAGAACGTGGCCGGCCGGCCCTTGGTGAAGTCCAGGAACTGGTCGGGCAAAACGAAATCGCCGGGGGCCATGGCACGGTTGAGCGACCCGACTGCCGTGGTGGCAATGACCCGCTCCACGCCAACCTGCTTCAGGGCCCAGACATTGGCCCGATAGTTGACCAGATGCGGTGGAACCGAGTGCTGTGCACCGTGGCGGGGCAGGAAGGCGACCTCCTCCCCCTCGTACCGGCCGACCTTCAACTGGACGGATCCAAACGGAGTGGAAACTTCAGCCTCTCTGATATTGGATAGAATGCGGGGGTCATAGACACCGGTCCCGCCGATGATTGCCAGTCGCACCTTTTGCTGCGCCATCCCACTCACGCCTGCCTTTCGGGTGACATAAGCTGTATACAAAGCGGTTTTCGGAGCGTTCGACTGAACGAGGTGGGGCCGTGATGGTGGAGCCCGGAGACGTCTTAGCCGCAGGACAGGGCCTACCTTTCCACCGCCGCTGGCGTGGCGGCGGCTCGGGACGGCTCGTGCTGGTGGAGACGGGGGATCTCGATGGCGACGGCCTGCCCGAGATCGCCGCCTGCGCCGGGCGCGAGCTCAAGGTCTACGGCTGGACTGGGGATACCTATTCCCTGCGCGCCGAGCAAACCCTCTCCAAAGATGGCCTTGCCCTGGCGTCCGGCCAGATCGATCCCACGGGACCCGGGCTGGTGGTGGTCGGCACCCGCGACAACGTGCTGGTCTACGCGTGGGGTGCCGGCGGACTGGCGCCACTGAGCCAGACCCTGCTCTTCCCGAACGCCTACTTCCGCAGCCTGAGCCTCGATGATGTCAACGGCGATGGGCGGGCCGAGGTGATCGCAGCTGCCTCGGGCGCCCAGACCCTGTATGTCTTCCAAGTCCTAGCGGTGGGCAGCGAGACCCGCCTGGAGGAGCTGGGGCGGCTCTACCTGGGCGGACTGGTCACCGCCCGGCCCACGGGTGGCGGCGAGGTCGTCACGGGCACGCGGGACGGGTTTGTGGATGTCTTCGTTCCCTGTTCGCTGCTGCCCAAGGAGAGCCAGGTCATTTGCACGGTGCGGCGGGGCGAGAGCCTCTGGCGCCTCGCCCGGCGGTATGGCACATCGCCGGGGGCAATCGCCCGGGCCAACCACCTGGTCGAACCCTATCTACTGATTCCCGGCCACGTCCTGATCATCCCCGGTGCTACCCGCAGATGAGAGAAAGGCCCGGGGCCGGCCGGAGGCCGGTTCCGCCGGGCACTCGGGTCTGGTGCTTACAGGGTGGGGAAGATCCAGGCATCATTGGCGCGGGTGTAGCTCTCGCCCAGCTCGCCGAACCAGAGTTTGATCTCACGCGCGGCAGTCTCCGGGCCATCGGATCCGTGGACGATATTATTCGAAACCTCACAGGCGAGATCCGCCCGGATGGTGCCGGGTTCGGCGTTCGCCGGGTTGGTCGCGCCCATGGTCTTGCGAATGGTGGTGATGGCGTTCGGGCCTTCCCAGACCATGGCCATGACAGGACCAGCGGTGATGAACTTGATCAGCCCGGGGAAGAAGGGCCGATCCTTAAGTTCGGCGTAATGCTGCTCCGCCAGCGCCTGCGAGACCGTCATGAACTTGGCGGCAACCAGTTTGAGACCGCGGCGCTCGAAGCGACTGATGACTTCACCAATCAGGCCGCGCTGCACGCCGTCGGGCTTGACCATGACAAAGCTGCGTTCCATATCTGATGCTCCCCTTTCCGGACTACCTGACACCCAATAGATTTTACTGGACAGGAGGCTAATTGGCAAGAAGTCTGGGGCCGGGCAGGATTCCCGGCCCCGCAGGGCGTATCTCGCTAGGATATTCGCCGCCCGGCTCGGAGGGTAACCATGCCAGAGAAGCCCGCTGCACGCACAGTCTCACCGGCACTATACACAGCGCTTGCCCTGCTCTTCGCCCTGCTCTGGGCCTCCGCCTTCATGGGCGTCAAGGTCGGGCTGCGCAGCAGTCCGCCGCTGTTCTTGATGGGTTTCCGGTTCCTGATCGCCGGAACCGTGTTGCTGGTCTATGCACGGGTGCGGGGCTCCTTACTGCCAGATGCCTGGCGTGGTTGGGCACGCCTGGGCGCTTTAGGTCTGCTCAACCAGGCCGCCTATCTCGGGCTCTCCGCGATCGCCATGCGACATCTCTCCGGCGGCATGGCGGCCGTCTTGGCTTCGACCAATCCCCTGATGCTGGCGTTAGTCGCCCCGGCGTTGCTAGGGGAGCGGTTGACGGCGCGGCGGATGGCGGGGTTGGGCGTGGCCTTTCTCAGCGTGGTCTGGATCATGTACTCCCGGGCGAGCACCGCCGACGCGCCAGGCTCCATGGTGCTAATCCTGCTGGCCAATGCCCTGATGGTGACGGGTACGGTGCTCTTCAAGCGCTGGGCGCCCGCCCACGACCTCGTGGTGATCAACGGCATACAGTTGATCACCGCCAGCTTCGTGCTGTTGATTCCAAGCCTGCTCTTTGAGCCGGTGAGCACCGTGCGCTGGAACGTGGAATTCCTGGGCGCCATCGGGTTCCTGGCCTTTGGCGTCTCCTGCGGCGCCATGCTGATCTGGTTCTTTCTCCTGCGCAGCGGCGAGGCCGCTCGGGCCAGCGCTTTCCTGTTCCTCAACCCCGTGCTGGGTCTCTTCCTGGGGCGACTACTCCTGGGCGAACCCTTGCGGCCCTTGGACTTCCTGGGCAGCGCCGGGGTCGGGCTTGGAATCTACCTGGTCCAGGCTCAGTCCAGCAGCGTCACCAGACCTGCCCGCCAATTTCCCTGACCAGAGCCCCGGCGGCGAGGGACCCAGAGGGTTGGGCCAGTGTTGGCGGCACATACCCCCACAAGCTGAAGACGGTTCAGCGAACCCCTGTGACATGGGGACAGACCCCCAGTTGCAGACAAAGGAGAGATGACAGGATGAAGCGCTTCCGCTGGCTCGCAACCGTGGTGACACTGGTTTTCGCCCTCGGACTGCTGGCTATGCCGGCCGTCGCCGCCAAGGACAAGTCCCCTGATTCCGAGTTCGAGGATATGGATGAGCAGCCCTGGGCCTTGGCCGCCGTAGTAACGATGAATGTCCAGGGCATCATCAAGGGGGATGGCGCCGGCCATTTCCGGCCCGCCGCCTCGGTCTCGCACCAGGAGGCGATCGCTCTCGCCATCCGACTGATGGGCATGGAAGACCAGGCAAAGGCCCTCGATTTGAATGCACTCGACCTGAACATCGCCGACCTCGGCAGCGTCGCTGACTGGGCCAAGGCCGACGTCGCCCTGGCGGCCAAGCTCAACCTGCTGCCGGCACTCGATAATGGTAGCCTGGATCCCGCCGGCCCGGCCACCCGTCTTTGGACGGCGATCTTCCTGGCCAAGGCCCTCGGCTTTGACGCCGAAGCCCAGGCCAACATGAACGCTACCCTCAGCTTCGCCGACGCAGCCAGCATCCCGGCCAACGCCGTGGGCTACGTAGATGCCGCCAGCAAGCACGGCCTGTTCAAGGGGATCCCCGGCGATGACGGCAAGGTTTACTTCATGCCCGACGGGGCCGTCACCCGAGCCCAGATCGCCGTGCTGCTGGGCCGTAGCGACGACCAGCTGCCCTTCACGCCCGAACGGGCCGCCAAGCGCAAGAACGAGATCAAAGGCCGCGTCAGCGCCGTCGATACCGCCAACAGCACCGTCACCGTCGAACACCACGGCCTCAGCACCACCTATACACTGGCCGCTAACGCTTCGGTGTTCGTCGATGAGAAGCTCTCCACCCTGGCCGGTGTAGAGGCGACCATGAAGGTCAAGCTCCAACTCGACGCACAGAGCCAGGTGCTGCTCCTCACCGCCAAGGCCGCCGAGGACAAGGAGAAGGATGAGGGCGAGAAGGACCGTGAGGACGACCGTACGAGCGTCGAGGGCCGGTTCGTCTCGACCACAGCCGGGCAAATAACCCTGCAGGTCCGCAAGGCAGCGCGCACCTTCACTCTAGCCGACAAGTACATTGTCCAAATCAAGGGCCAGACGGCCGCCGTGGCAGATATCCCTGTGGGCGCTAACGTCCACGCCTGGCTCGATGCCAGTGGCAAGATAGTCTTCCTGGTCGCCAACGACCCCAACCGAGACGACGACAAGGATCGTGAGGGCGACCGTAACCAGCGCGAAGGCGTCGGCAGCATCTCCGCCATCTCGCAATCTGGCATCGAGATCACAGACCGCAAGGGCGCCAAGGCCAATTACACGCTGAGCCCCAATCTCAAGATTGAGTCCGAAGCCCAGGTGCTCACCGACGCAGACCTTAAGGCAGGCGATATGGTAGAGTATAAGCTCGATGGTAGTGTGGTCGTCGAACTGAAGCTCCTCGCCCACAAAGAGTAAAGCTGACGCGACGCAACACAACACGAGACACACGATGGGCAGTTGGAATGCCCATCGTGTGTCTCGTGCTCGCGTGAGCCCCCCCACGCAGAGGTTGCCACAGCGAGTACCCGGCCCCGGCGCTCCCGATCCCCACCGACGCAACCCCGCTGTGCTGCCCCCTAAGCGCCACGGTATCGCCGCCGGACCAGAGAGACCAGCAACAGACCAATGACCGCCCCTGCGGCATCGATCAGCACATCCGTCACCCGGGCTCCCCGCGTCGGCACAAAGCTCTGATGCCACTCATCGCTCACCGCGTAGAGCATGGCAACAGTGAAGGCGACGGCACTCTGGCGGCCCGACCGTACCGGCGGAATCCCCGTCGCGAGCCCGCCCCGGGCCAGGCAGGCCAGGATCCCGAACGAAACCATGTGTGCACCCTTGCGCAGGGTGAACTCCAGGATCGCCGCCACCCCGACCGCCAGGTTCGTCGGGAGCAGCCCCACCCACTGGACCCAGGGAAGGGCGCGCAAATCGGGCGTCGCTGACGCCCGATAGATCAACCCCATCCAAAGGAGCAAAAGCCCGTACCAGATCAGTGCACGTCGCCGGTCCACCTTTACATCCACCCGCGCTTCTTAAAATAGATCGCCATCCCGGTGCCCAAAATCAGCATGGCGAACATGACCGTCGCGAATCCCCAGACGTCCTCGATCAGGGGCATCTTTACAAAGTTCATCCCGAAGACACCGGTAATCAGCGTCAGCGGCAGCATGATCGTCGAGACGATGGTCAACGTCTTCATGATCTCATTCATTCGGTTCGATACCGTTGACAGAT